>JBDUCE010000121.1:0-6723 GCA_040003635.1 Betaproteobacteria bacterium | reverse complement strand
GCGACAACCGATTGCCGAGGCGGACGAAGTCGGCCACGGCCAGCGTTTCCCCGCGTACACCGGGGTCAATGCCAGCCTCGCGCAGTGCCGCCGCGTCGCAGATGCCGGAAAGCGCGTTGCGCAGGGTCTTGCGCCGCTGGCCGAACGCGGCCGCAACGATCCTCGCAAACAGCGCCTCGTCCGCAATCGGCGGCTTCGCCTCGCGCAACGGAACGAGCCGCGCCAGCGCCGAATCGATCTTGGGGGAGGGCCGAAACGCGCCGGGCGGTACCGTAAAAAGCCGCGTGACTGCAAAACGCACCTGCAGCATCACGCTAAGCCGGCCGTAGTCCGGCGTCGCCGGCCGAGCGGTCATTCGCGCGACCACTTCCCGTTGCAGCATGACATGCACGTCGCGCACCTGCGCTTCATATTGCGCAATGTGGAACAACAGCGGCGAGCTGATGTTGTAGGGAAGGTTGCCGACGATGCGCAATGCCGGTTGCAGGGTGGAGAAATCGAAGGCGAGCGCGTCGGCAACGATGAGCGTAAGGCGCTCCGGCGGGAAATCGGCGGCAAGGCGCGCCGCGAGATCGCGATCGATTTCGACGGCGGTGATGTGCTGCGCACGCTCGATGAGCGAACGCGTCAGCGCTGCAAGGCCGGGTCCGATCTCGACCAGTTGTTCGCCGGGTTGCGGCGATATGGCCTCGACGATGCGAGCGACGTAGTGCGGATCGACCAGAAAGTTCTGGCCAAAACGGCGCCGCGGCTGATGCCCTTCGTTCATCGTGCCGTTTCAGTGAAGGCTAATGCGCGCAAGCGCGTTACGCCGGAACTAAACCTGCGGCGCGTGGTGTGGCCTGCGTGAGTCGTCATGGGTTGCCGCCCCCGATTCCGGTGAAGGCAAAGCGCAATCCGTGGGATTGCCGGACCCATCGCCGCATCAACGCTCCGGTGCCGGTCGCGTCTTCTCCGCGCTCGTGCCGGCGAGGGCAATCGCAAGCTGCACTGCGGCATGCAGGCTGCCCACATCCGCGGTCCGTGCCTTCGCCGGATCGGCTGCGAGGTCGAGCGCGGTGCCGTGATCGACGGACGTGCGGACGAACGGAAGGCCGAGCGTGACATTCACGCCCCGGCCGAAGCTTGCGGCTTTCAAGGGCGGCAAGCCCTGGTCGTGAAACATCGCCACGATGGCATCGTAGCGGTGCGCGTGCGCGGGCACGAAGATCGTATCGGCAGGCACCGGTCCATCGACCGACAGGCCACGCGCCCGGGCCGCCGCGATGGCGGGCGCGATGACGTCGATCTCTTCGCGTCCCAGGTGTCCACCTTCTCCGGCGTGTGGATTCAAGCCGCATACGACAATGCGCGGGTTGGGCAGACCGAAGCGAGACGTAAGGTCGCGGTCGAGGATCACGAGGGTCTCTTCAACGGCAGACCGGGTGATCGCTGCCGGCACGTCCTGCAATGGCAGGTGGGTCGTCACCAGCGCCACCCGCAGTGGATGCGAATCGTCACCGCCGACCAGCAGCATCACGACCCGCGGTGTCCGGGTGCGTTGCGCCAGGAACTCGGTATGGCCCGAGAACGGAATGCCGGCATCGAGCAGCACGCTCTTTTGCACCGGGGCGGTCACCAAGGCGGAGAAAAGGCCCGTCGCGCAGGCGTCACTCGCGTGCCCCAGGAGTGAGAGCAGGCTGTACGCGTTGGTGGGATCGGGATGGCCGGCGGTGACGGGCACCGCCAGGGGCTGGTGCCAGATTTCCATGATCCCTGCGCTGGGCGCGAACGATGCGCCGTCGTACTCGGTGAATCGCGGCGTCAACCCGATGCGCGCCGCGCGGCTGTCCAGCAGCTCACGGTCTCCGAGGATGACGAGGCGGGCGGCATACGGATCGCGCTGATGCCGTACCGCCAGCATCGCGCACAGCTCCGGGCCGATGCCCGCGGGCTCGCCGGCGCTGATGACGATGGGCGTGCGCTCGATCATGGGATGGCCACCACGCTCGAACCCGCGGCATCACCGAAGAATTCCACTTTCACATCGCCCGCAGCATGGACCGTGAAAACGCCGTCGACCGCCACGATCTGCGCCTGCGGCAAATGATCGAGGGCCTGCGCCGGAGTGCCGAACACCCACAGATGTTTCAATGGCCGGGCCACGTCGATCTCGCCGGTATGCTGTACCGCAGCCCCGACCGGCAACGCGTAGCCTTCGCGGCCGAATACCGGAAACTGGTCGAGGCCGGCGCGATAGCGCACCACCCGCTGTCCGGGAACACGTTGGCGGGAATTGAGATCGAACCATGCGCCTGGCGGCAATGCAATTTCGACTTCGCCGCCCGGCTTCAAAATGGGAGCGACCAGTAGCGCATCGCCGCACATGAACTGCGTTTCGTAGCTGCGCACCAGGGGGTTGCCTGGAAAGGCAAGCGGCATGGCGCGCATGACCGGCATGCCGGTCGCGGTGGCCTGTGCCATGACCCGTTGCAGATAAGGCAGCAGGCGGTAGCGAAATGCGAGCCATTTGCGGGCAATCGCTTCGGCCTCCGGTCCGAACGCCCACGGCTCGCGCTCACCGAGCCCGTGCAGGCGCATGTGAGAGCCGAACACGGCTGCCTGCAGCCATCGCACATAGAGCTCCGGCGTGGGTGGCACCGTGCCGTAGCAGCCGCCGATGTCGGCGCTGTGATGCGGCACCCCGCTCATGCCCCACGACAGCGCACCGCGAACCGAGGCGGCGAGTCCTTCCCAATCGCTCTGCGGATCGCCGCCCCACTGCACCGGAACGCGTTGGCTTCCGGCCCAGCCCGCGCGTCCCCACACCAGCGGCGGGCCATCCGCCGGGGCCTGGAACTTCCCGGTGGCCTCGAACACGCAGCGGTTGTACAACAGCGGATAGACGTTATGAAGGCGCATTCCGCGATCGCCGTTGTGGGCGAGCGCATCGGCCGGCACATGCTCGCCGAAATCGCATTTGATGACGTCCACGCCATCGGCAAACATGGCGGCGTGCGCATCGCGCCACCACGCATAAGCGGCGGGATTGGTGAAGTCGACGATGCCCGAATCGGGGTGCGGCGCGGGTATTTCATGCAACGGGCTCGAGCCGAGACTTGCGTCCCAGGCGAATATGTAAGGATCACCGTTCGCCGTGCGCAGCAGGAAGCCCTGGTCGGCGAGCTCGCCGAACAACGCGGCATGCGCCGAGACGTAGGGACACTCCGACACACAGACCCGCAATGCATGCCGCCTGATTTCGGCGAGTGCCGCGCGCGGATCCGGGAAGCGCTGCGCATCCCACTCGAAATTGAAGCGCGTCTCGGCTTGCCACGATGCCCGGCCATCGAGGGTCAGCACGTCGCAGGGTATCCGGTGCGAGCGCAATTGCGCGGCCACTTGCGCCGCTTCCTGCGGGGTCCGGTAATAGGCACGCGACACCCATAACCCGAGGCTCCAGAGCGGGATCGAAGGCGCGCGGCCGGTGAGCTCGGTGTAGCGATACAGGATGTCGGCCGGCACATCGGCGGCGAACAGAAAAAGATCCAGGGCCTCGTCGTCGACCACCAGCGCATAGCTGCGATGGGACCAGTCGGGATGTCCGACGCCGTGGATCACCGCACCCGGCGTGTGCACGAATACGCCCCAGGCTCCTGCGCCCGTGCCGGGGCTCCATGCGAACGGTGCTTCCTTGTAGGCGAGCCCGGTATTGACGCCCAGCGCGTCCTGCACCCACGATTGCAGCAGCTGTCCTCGCTTGTTGAGCGGCCCGAATTTTTCTCCAAGGCCGTACACCGGCTCGCCGGACACCAGGGCAAAGGCCGCCGTCCATTGCCCGCCGTGGTGCACGCGGCCAAAAGCCGGCAAGCGCGTGAAGCCGCGGATGTGCTCGTCGGTGGTGGCGGTGAAGGCGGCGGCGCCGCGGTGCAGCAGACGAAAGCGAAGTGGAGAACCCCGAATCTCGAGCGTGGCTTCCCCGCTTTGAAAGGTCCAAACACCGTCGCGTTCGGTGGTCTCGCAGGGCTTGGCGCGGCCGACGAGAAGGGCATAGTCCGGACGGGTCTTCGGCCCTATGCGCAGGCGAAACACCCCCGGCCCGAACGCCGACACTTCGAAGATGTCGCCGGTGGCGGTGGCGAACGAGGCGCCGGTCGCCGAAGTTTCGATCCCATGCGGCGCTTCCACCCGCAGGTAGGACGACGCGTCGAACGGCATCAGGCTTCCATGCGCATGTCAGCCGGCAAAATAGGGTTCGGGCAAGCCCGGCACATCGATCGGCATGGCGAAGATGCCACCGGATTGCGGCAAGCGCGCGAGCTCATCGACCGGCCGCTGCTGCCGCGCAGTGGTGACATAAAGCGTGCGCAGATCGGGGCCGCCGAATGCACACATCGTGGGGCACATCGCGGGCACCGCGTAATCGGCGACGATGGCGCCTTCCGGCGAGATGCGGACCACGCGCCCGCCGCGATAGAACGCGCTCCAATAGCAGCCTTCACTGTCGACGGCGCCGCCATCCGGGCGCTCGCCCTCGCCGCTGAAATGGGCGAGCACGCGTTTGCGCGTCGGCGTACCCGATGCCGGATCGAAATCATAGGCGTGCACCGTCTGCAGCGGCGTGTCGGCGTGATACATCGTTCGCCCATCCGGGCTCCACGCCAGCCCATTCGAGATGGTGATCTCGCGCAGTACCGGCGTCAGGGAATAGTCGGATTCGAGCCGCAGCAACGCGGCGGTGGCGCCGTCGCGCTTTTCGTTCATGGAGCCCGGCCAGAAACGCCCCTGCGGATCGCAGCGTCCGTCGTTGAAGCGGTGGGTGGCCGTGTCGAACGGGGCATCGGCGATCCTGCGCTGGAGAACGCCATGCGCATCGGCGAACCACACACCGCTGCGCAGCGCCACCACGAACCCGCCGCTGCGCCGAAGCGCGAAGCAACCGATCGACGTGGGCATCGGCATCGCGGTGTTGCGGCCGCTGACCGGATCGAAACGGTTGAGCGACGGCGCATTGATGTCCACCCAGTACAACACCTGCTCGGCCACCGACCACAGGGGCCCTTCGCCGAGGCTGGCGCGGATGTCCAGCACGCAGGAGAAGTTGGCAGCAGTCATCAGCGGGAGATTTCGGAAAGCGCGCGCACGGAGATCTCCATCGTACAAGAAAAAGCGTCGCCGGGCCGAAGCTCGCGCATGCCGGTGTGGGCCTCGCCTTGCGCGGCGCGGTTGAAGGCGTCGGTCATATGTGTCACCGGCTCGACCGCCAGAAACCCATCATCCGCAGGAATATAGACGACCAGAAAGGAGGAGGCCGTGTCACCGCGGATCGTCACCGCGCGGCCCGAATCCGGGTAATCGAGCCTTGCCGCGCCGGTCCATCCGGTAAAAACATTGTCGAGGGTGCGGCTAGCGACGCGACACGGCGGGTCGAAGTCGAACTTCCCGGTTGCCGCCAGGCGCCGGATCGGCAGCATCGTAGCGTCGGTTTCCCAAACGCCGTCCGCATGGAAGCCAAGTCTCGTGTCCACGGTGCGCGGAAAGAATGGATGCCATCCCATCCCGAACGGGAAGCATTGCGTGCCGGTGTTGGTGAGCGCCAGGCGCATGCGCAGCGCGGCCGCCGCACCGTCGGCGGCGGGTCCAAGCTGGAACCACTGAGTCGCGCGAAACGGCCAGGGCCACGCGTGCCGGTCGGGGTCCTCGGGGAGCGACGCGTCTGCGGGGACATGGTCGTAAGCGAGCAATGCGCTCGTGGCGTCGTGGGCCAGTACTTGCCAGGAGCGTTGCCACCCGACGCCGTGAATCGCATGCGGATGACTGCCGAAATTGAGTGCCAGGCGGTGTTGCCGGCCGGCATAGGTGAGCTCTCCCCGGGCAATCCGGTTCGAGTAGGGAACGAGCGGATAGCAAGCGTGCCGGCGCACATTGCCTGCTTCGATCACCTCGTGCGGCGTGGGCCGCAGGATCGGCACCCCGCGCCACGTGAACGACGCGATGGCGCCACCGGTGGCCGGGGCGAGCTCGATCTGCGCATCACCGTGTGACAGCGTGAGAAGCCCAGTCATCGTGAGCGAGGATCCAGGTGCGACTCAATCGTCATCACAAAAAGACAGCGCTCGCGTAGCCCGCTCGTTACGGCTTGCCCGCAATGCTTGCGCGCACCTTGGTCATGAACTCCTGGCCGCGCCCCATCATGAACGCGATGTCAGAACCCACCGCAACCCACGAGTAACCGAAGGCGAGGTATTGCGCGACTATCTCCGGCGTAAAGCCCAGCGTGCCGCACGGTTTGCCGAGGCTGCGGCATTCGCGCGCCACGTGGGCCATCATCTCCTGCACCTCCGGATGAGGCATGTTGCCGACATGACCCATCGATGCCGCCAGGTCATTGGGGCCGACGAATATCGAATCGACTCCCGCTACGGCCGCAATCTCGGGAAGCTGTCGAACCGCCGCAAGCGTTTCGACCTGCACGATCACGCATACTTCCGTTCCCGCGGTCTGCAAATAATTGGGCACCATTCCGTACCGGCTGCCGCGATGGCTGCCTGCCACCCCGCGCACACCCTCCGGCGGGTAGCGCGTGTACGACACCGCCCGGCGCGCCTCGTCGGCGTTTTGCACAAATGGAATGAGCAGGGTGTTGGCGCCTGCGTCCATCGCGCGCTTGATGAGGACCATGTCATTCCACGGTGGCCGCACCACCGCCTGCGCCGGCGTGCCGGCGATGGCGCGCAGCACATC
>JBDUCE010000120.1:0-6728 GCA_040003635.1 Betaproteobacteria bacterium | reverse complement strand
CCCAGAACGGTGATCGTGCCTGCGCTCGGGGTCAGCACCCCGAGCAGCACGGAGAGCGTGGTCGTCTTGCCGGCACCGTTTCCGCCCAGGAGTGCAGTGGTGGTCCCCGTACGCACCGTGAACGACACCCCCTTCAGGGCTTCGATGGCGCCGTAGGATTTGCGCAGGCCGGCAACCGCGATGGCCGGCGCAACGTCGTTCATCGCCCGATCCTGTCCGGGGCCCCCCGAATGCGACGACGGGTGGAAACCGCGCAGTCTTTCAGCACTCGATCGTCTGTCTGCAGTATTGGGTGAGCTCGCGTACGATGGTGTCCCCCGCCACCAATTGCCGCACCCGGGTTTGTCCGTATTCCATCGTGAGTTTGAATTCGTACTTGCGGAAAAAGGGCTCGAACTGTTCCGCGCCCAGCGTTCCCACTGCGGTCAGCGCGTCGCTCGCGGCCTCGTGCTCCAGCAGAATGGCGGCCAGCGGCTGCGGTGCGGGACCCGCCACCACGCGCGCGCCGCCCGCCGGGTCGTAGACGCTGTGGTCGGCGCAGCAATGGATCACGCCGGCGTCGGAGGTCGCCGAAGCGCGCGCCTGGTATTTGATGAAGCTGACCTCGCGCGTCGGATACGCAAGCTTGTGCGCGCAGATCGCTGAAAACGCCACGATCGAGTGCGCGCCGCCCACCCCGCCCTGCCATGCGTAGCGCGCGCCGTCCTCCCGCACCAGCTGGGCGGGTGCGTCGAGCGTGCGCCCGAGATTCAGCAGGAAGCAGGGCGTCGTGGCATAGGGATAGTTGAAGACGTAATTGGTATCGACCGCGATACCGCGCGCCTTGATCGGGGTGCCGTGAATGTCCACCAACCGCGTGCGCGCATAGGGCCGCGGCGCCGCATCACCCCAGGCGGCACTCGCGCGGGCGAGCCCGGCGGCTCCGCCCAGCACGGCGCAGGATTCAAGAAAACGCCGCCGCTCCATTGCGATTCCTTAACGTCGGCCGCGGATGGACGCGGCCAGGTTCAACGAGACTCGTCGACTGCACGTGGCGTCTGCGTTGCTTACGCCGCCAGCAACTCCCGCACGTGCTCCGCCGCGCTTCGACCCAGGGCCTCGAGCGCGTATCCGCCTTCGAGGCTCGACACGATCCGGCCGTGGCCATGACGATTGGCCACATTCACCATCTCGCGGGTGACCCAGGCAAAATCCGCCTCGGTCAGGCGCAGGCCCGCAAGCGGATCGTCGCGATGCGCATCGAAGCCCGCGGAAATGTAGATGATCTCGGGCCGCTGCGCTTCGAGGGCCGGCAGCCAGCGCTCGCGCACGGCCGCCCGGAACGCCTCGGACCCGCTGCCCGCCGCCAGTGGAACATTGACCATGTTCCTGGCCGGATTCTCGGTGCCCGAGTAGGGATAAAGCGGGTGTTGAAAGGTCGACACCATCAACACCCGGTCGTCGTCGCTGAAGATGTTTTCGGTGCCATTGCCGTGATGCACATCGAAATCGACGATCGCCAGGCGCGCGACGTCATGCGCCGCCAGGGCATGCGCGGCACCGACCGCCACGCTGTTGAAAATGCAGAAGCCCATGGCGCGGCGCCGTTCCGCGTGATGCCCGGGCGGGCGCACCGCACAAAACGCACGCCGGCACTCGCCGCGCATCACGAGGTCGGTACCCATGACGACCGCTCCCGCGGCGTGCCGCGCGGCCGAAAGCGAATGTGCATTGAGCGCAGTGTCCGGATCGAGATAATGCAGGCCGGACTCCGGGCTTGCGGCTTCGATCTCGTCCAGGTACTGCGCGCTGTGCACGCGCTCCAGATGATCCCGGTCCGCAGGCTCGGCGGTGAACCGGCGCAGCGACCCGTCAAGCCCTGCGGTCACCAGTGCGTCGTCGATGGCGCGAAGCCGGTCGGGGCATTCCGGGTGATAAGGCCCCATGTCGTGCAATAGCGACGACGGGTGGGTGATGTAGGCGGTGGGCACCGAAGAGAACGTGAACGCTGGAAGGATTGAACAAATTGCAGTCAACAATCCGACTGCCGCCCTGCGGAGTGTAGCGTGCGCCGAGCGGTGATGACTAGTCGTAGCGATGCACGCTACAGTACCGCCCACTCCTTTCCACTTCGACTGTTGCCATCCATGACCGTTCGCACCCTGAGTGAAGCCTCCATTCCCGTGCCGGAGCGGCTTGCCGCCGTGCTGGCCCAGCTCGACCGGGTGGTGATCGGCAAGCCGCAGGCGCTGCGCCTGGCACTCGCCTGCCTGCTTGCCCGTGGGCACTTGCTGATCGAGGATATTCCGGGTGTAGGCAAATCCACCATGGCGCAGGCGTTGGCGACCACGCTGGGCCTCAAATACGCCCGCGTGCAGTTCACGAGCGATCTCCTGCCGGCCGATGTGCTCGGGGTGTCGATCTTCGACCCGCAGATGCAGGCCTTTCGCTTCCATCCGGGACCGATGTTCAACTCGGTGGTGCTCGCCGACGAGATCAACCGGGCCCCGCCCAAGAGCCAGAGTGCGCTGCTCGAAGCGATGGAAGAGCGGCAGGTCTCGATGGATGGCGAGACCCGCAAACTGCCTGAGCCGTTTTTTGTGATCGCCACCCAGAACCCGGTGGAGCAGACCGGCACCTACCCCTTGCCCGAATCGCAGCTCGATCGTTTTCTGATGGCCATCGAGATCGGCTACCCCGATAGCGCTGCCGAGCGCGAGCTCCTGACCGGTGGCGACCGCCGGGCGCAGATCCCGCAGCTCCCCGCCTTGTGCGACCCGCCGACGCTGCTTGAATGGCAGCGCCAGGCGGCGGCGGTGCATGTGGCCCCGGCGTTGTTCGATTATGTGCAGGCGCTTCTGGCCGCCACCCGCGGTACGACGGGCGACTCCGGCGCGCACGCCGTGGACGCGGGCATCCGTCGCGGACTCTCCCCCCGTGCCGGGCTGCTGCTGGTGGCCGCAGCGCGAGCGTGGGCATTGCTTGCCGCGCGGCCGATGGTGCTGCCGGAAGACGTGCAAGCCGTGTTCAGCGCCGTGGCGGGACATCGCCTGGCAGCGGGCACGCGATCGGGCGCTCTTCACGCGCAGCATTGGTTGCGTACCGTCGCGTTGCCTTAACGTCCGGTCGGCGTTTTCGTCGGCGCACCAGGGCCTGCACCCGCAATGGCTTCATTGCTCACTGCGTCTCGCCCCGCCGCGTGGCTAACGCGCTGGAGGCAGGCGTTGTGGCGGACCAAGCCCGCTGACCTGACGTCGGTGATTCTCCGGCACCGGCGCATCTACATCCTGCCGACGCGGCGGGGCATGGCCTTTCTCGCCACGGTGATGATGATGGTCATCACGTCGCTCAACTATTCACTCTCGCTCGGCTTTGGTGTTGCCTTCCTGTTACTCGGTTTCGCGGCTAGCGCACTCCTGCACACCTTCCGCAATCTTGCAGGCATCGCGGTAAGGCCGCTCGCCGCAGGGGAGACCTTTGCCGGCGGCACGCTGCCGTTCGTGGTGTCGCTGACCGGAGGCGCCGGTATCCGCCGCGGCTTCAGGCTGGCGACGGCCGATGGACCAAGCCCGCAGTTCGACCTTCCGGAGGGGAACGCCCTGACGGTCACGCTGCAACGCGCGGCCACAACCCGCGGGCTCTTGGCCCTGGGCCGCGCCACGCTGTACTCCGATTATCCGGTCGGATTGTGGCGTGCGTGGGCGTACGTGCACTTTCCGCTGGAGGGCGTGGTGTATCCGGCGCCGGAGCCCTCCCCGCCGCCGTTGCCGGCCGGCAGGGACGGCCACGACACCCTGCCGTCGATGGGAAGCGACGACACCGATCTCGCCGGATTGCGCGACTACCGGCCGGGTGATTCGCCGCACCGGGTCGCTTGGAAATCGGTCGCGCGCGGCGCGGGGTGGTACACCAAGCAATTCGAAGGTGCCGGCGGCGGCGGACCGATCACCCTGGATTGGAGCGACGTACCGGCGGAGATGAGCTACGAGGCGCGCATCGGGCGGATCGCGGCCTGGGTGCTTGCGGCCGAGCGCCTCGCGCGCCCGTTTTCGCTTCGTTTGCCTGAGCGCACCCTCGCGTCGGGCCAGGGCCGGGATCATCGGCGCGCCGCTTTGACCCTGCTGGCGCTCCTGCCGCGTTCGGGATCGGCATGAGCCGTCGCCCCAGCGTGCCGCACGCGGTACTCACGACGCCCCAGGTGAATTGCCTCGGCGCGCTGCTCCTCGCCGTGCAGTTGCCGCAAGCACTCTACATTCCGGCATGGACGGCGGCATTCGGCCTGCTGCTGGTGGTGGTGCGCCTCGTGATCGAACGGCGGCCAAGCGCCGAGCGCGATCGCCTGCTGCGGCGCGTACCTTCGTACGGACTCGCACTCGTGGCGCTGGCGACGACGTTTTTGCTGCGGCAGGACTTCGGGTATTTCTTCGGCCGCGATCCTTGCGTCGCTTTTTTGTTCATTCTGGTCGGCATCAAATTCATCGAGGCGCGCAGCCCCCGCGACGGCACCCTGCTCGTATGCCTCGCGAGCTTCCTGATGGTCACTCCGTTTTTTTACAGTCAATCGCTTCTCGCCGCCGTCGCTACGCTGCCCGGATTGCTGCTGCTGGCCGCGTCGTTGCAGCTCCTTGCGCCACCCGCCGGCATCGCCGGACGCCAGATCCGGTGGCGGGATCCGTTGCGTCGCTCTGCCCGCCTGTTGATCGAGGGCATCCCGCTGGCGTTGCTGCTGTTTGTCCTGTTCCCGCGGTTGTCGGCACCGCTGTGGGGACTGCCTTCCGATCTCGCCGCCCGCAGCGGGCTTTCCAACTCGATGCGGCCGGGCATGATCAGCGAGTTGTCGCTGTCGGATGCGGTGGCGTTTCGGGTGGATTTCCTGGGCCCGGTGCCGCCGCCGCAACAACGCTACTGGCGCGGACCGGTCCTTACCCGCTTCGACGGCACCGAGTGGACGGGCACGCGACGCCGCTCCGCCGGCCGTTACGTGGCCGCCAATGGCGCGTCAACGGTGAACTACACGGTAACGCTGGAGCCGCATTACAAGACCTCGCTTTTCGCCCTGGACCTTCCCGCCGGGTCGCCCAAGGCCACGGACCAGGCGCAGGAAGGCGCCGGCGCCGATCTCGCCACACTGACGCCGGATCAACAGCTCATCGCCCGGAACCTCGTCAGCCAGCCGCTGCGCTACGAGCAGGCCTCGTTCATCAGGAGCTCGTATCCGCCGGCGGCGCTCGGAGTGCAACTGCGGGCGGAGCGCAGCGACGCGCTCGACCTGCCGCCGGGCAGCCCGCGCTCGCGCGCGTTTGCCGCCGGGTTGCGCGCGGCTTATCCCGACGATGCGGCGCTCGCCGCGGCGATCCTCGCGTGGTTTCACGAACAGCCGTTCTTCTACACCCTGGCGCCGCCCTTGCTCGAGGACGACAGCACCGACCGCTTCCTGTTTGAATCGCGCCGCGGCTTTTGCGAGCATTACGCGGGTGCCTTTGTCGTCCTGTTGCGCGCGGCCGGCATTCCGGCGCGCGTGGTGACCGGCTACCAGGGTGGCGAGATAAATCCCAACGGCGGCTATCTCATCGTGCGCCAGTCCGACGCGCACGCCTGGGCCGAGGCATTGATCGGCGACGAATGGCGGCGCTTCGATCCAACGGCCGCGGTGGCGCCATCGCGCATCGAGCTGGGCCTGGGGGGCGCGCTGCCCGCCGAAGATCGGGTCCCGCTTCTCGCGCGCCTCAACGAAGGCTGGTTCAAGGGCATGCAGCTCGCGTGGGACGCGCTCAATCATGATTGGCGACGGCACGTGATCGGCTTCAATTTCGTGCAGCAACAAAGCCTGTGGCACTACTGGCAGATCGATCGTTGGGCCGCGTGGCAGATGGTCCTCGCCGGTTCGCTCCTGACTGCGGCGTGGGCGGCGGGTTTGCTGCTGTGGTTCGCGCTGCGTCATCACCAGCGCGACGATCGGGCGGCAACGCTGTGGAACCGGCTGTGCAAGCGCCTCGCTCGCGCGGGTATGCCGCGCGAGCCGCACGAGGGCCCGCTAGCCTATGCCGCCCGCGCCGCTGCGCGATGGCCCGGGTTGGTGGCGGCGTTTGCCGTGATCGGTGAATCGTACGCCGCGCTGCGCTACAGCCCATTGGGGACCGCAATCGAGTTGCACGCCGAACGGGCGAGAATGCTGGAGCGGCTCGATCACGCCATCGCCGTACTGCCAACGCCGCGCGCGTTGCGGGAGAGCGCGGGCTCCTGACGGCGCGAAGCACGCGTCACGCCGGGGGCAGATATTTGAGCGGGTCCGTCGGTTTGCCGAGCCTGCGAATCTCGAAGTGCAGCTTGACCTGGTCGGCGTCGCTGCTCCCCATCTCGGCGATCTTTTGTCCGCGCGCAACCTGCTGGCCTTCCTTGACCAGGATGTCCTTGTTGTGCGCGTAAGCCGACAGGAACGATTTGCTGTGCTTGATGATGATGAGCTTGCCGTAGCCGCGAAGGCCCGTGCCGGCATAAACCACCTTGCCCCCGGCACTGGCAAGCACGGGCTGCCCAGCCTTGCCGGCAATGTCGATACCCTTCAGGTTGGCGGTGTCTGAAAAGCCGGTGACGAGTTTGCCCGTGGCGGGCCACACCCAATCCACCTTCTCGTCGTCACCCTCGACCGACGACGAGGTGCCAGCCTTGATTTCCGCCTTTGGTTCGGCCTTCGGCTCGAGCTTAGCGTCCGCCCGCGCCACGATTGCGGGTGCGCCTGGCGCTTCCGT
>JBDUCE010000119.1:0-6753 GCA_040003635.1 Betaproteobacteria bacterium | reverse complement strand
GTGCGCTACCGTATCGACGGCGTGCTGCACGAAGTCGAATCGCCGCCGCGCCGGCTCTCGGCGGCGGTCATTTCGCGCATCAAGATCATGGCGAATCTCGACATCGCCGAGCGGCGGCTGCCGCAGGATGGGCGCATCCGGCTGCGCATCCAGGGCAAGGAAATCGATCTTCGCGTTTCCACCGTGCCCACCATGCACGGCGAATCCGTGGTGATGCGGATTCTCGACAAGGGCGGTGTCGCGCTCGACTTCAAGCGCCTGGGATTCGAGGACGAGACCCTGCGCATTTTCCTCGACGTGCTGTTGCAGCCGCATGGGATCCTGCTCGTTACCGGCCCCACCGGATCGGGTAAGACGACCACCCTTTACACGGCGCTGGAAAAGCTCAATCAGCCGGACGTGAAGATTCTCACGGTCGAGGACCCGGTTGAATATCAGATGGCCGGCATCAACCAGATCCAGGTCAAGCCGCAAATCGATCTCACGTTCGCCAATGCGCTGCGCTCGATCGTGCGGCAGGATCCCGACGTCATCATGATCGGTGAAATCCGCGACCTCGAAACCGCGCAGATTGCCGTCCAGTCGGCGCTCACCGGGCATCTGGTGCTGTCGACGGTGCATACCAACGATGCCGCGTCGACCGTCAATCGGCTTCTCGACATGGGTGTGGAAGACTACCTGCTTACATCGACCGTCATCGGCATCCTGGCGCAGCGGCTGGTGCGCACGTTGTGCATGCATTGCAAGGAACCGTATACCGCGCTGCCGGAAGTGGTGGAGGAGCTCGATCTCAAGCGTTTCGCTCCGGCGGGGCCGATCACGCTCTATCACGCCAAGGGCTGTTCCCAGTGCGCCCAGACCGGATTCAGCGGACGCATCAGCATCCTCGAAATGCTGCCGGTCACCGATCCGCTGCGCAGCCTGGTGATGAAGCACGCGAATTCCAGTGAGTTGCGCAACGAGGCCATCCGTGGCGGCATGCGCACCATGTATGAGGATGGCCTGCGCAAGGCGATTCGCGGCGTGACCACGTTCGAGGAAGTGCTGCGCGTCACGCGCGAGGCGTGAGCGGCGCCGCCCGCGGTTTCCCCAGATGCCTGTCTATCGTTACAAGGCCGTCAATCCGGCCGGCGCAGTCGCCACCGGCGAGCTCGAGGCCGCCAATGAAGGCGAGATCGTGGACCGGCTGCGCGACCAGGGCATGCTGCCGATGGAAGTGGGTCGCGCGGTGGAGGGCCGGTCTGCGGCCGGCCTGCCGCCCGCCAGCGCGGCGCCGAGGCGCCGGCGCTCGATGTTCGCGGCAAAAAAAGTTACCCGCGATCAGCTTGGCAACCTGACCCGCGAGCTCGCGACCCTCCTTCGTGCCGGGCTGCCCCTGGATCGCGCGCTCGAAATCCTGATTCAACTTGCCGCCGCGCCGCCGGTGGCGGCCTTGCTGCAGCAGGTCCGCGATGATGTTCGTGGCGGCAAGTCGTTGTCGCAGGCGCTCGATGCCCGCCGCGACGTTTTCTCGCGGTTCTACGTGAACATCGTGCGCGCGGGCGAGGCGGGCGGCGCGCTCGGCGTGGTGCTTACCCGGCTCGCGGACACCATGGAGCGCAACAAGGAGTTGCGCGACAGCGTCACCGGAGCGCTCATCTATCCGACGATTCTTATCCTGGTCGCCGTGGCCTCGGTGATGGTGCTGCTGGTGTGGGTCGTTCCGCAGTTCGAGCAGACCTTCGCGCAAGCCGGCAAGGCGCTGCCGGTCGCGACGCAGGTCGTCGTGGTCGTCGGCAAGTTTCTGCGCGCATGGTGGTGGGCGCTGCTGATCGGTATCGTCGTCATCGCACTGTGGACCCGGCGCCGGCTCGGCAACCCCGGTGCGCGCCTGCGCTGGGATGCGCGGGTGCTGCGGATGCCGTTGGTCGGCGAGCTCGTGCTCAAGGTCGAGGTCGCGCGGTTTGCGCGCACCCTCGCGACGCTGCTGGCCAACGGCGTGACGCTCCTGGCGGGACTCGCCATCGTCAAGGAGACGCTCGGCAACGTGATGCTGGCAGGTGCGCTCGATGGTGTGATTGCGCAGTTGCGCGAGGGCAAGGGCTTCGGCGCGCCGCTCGCTGCGACGGGACTCTATCCGCGGCTTGCGACCCAGATGATTCTGGTCGGCGAGGAATCGGGGCGGATGGAAGAGATGCTGACCCGCGTCGCCGAGGTCTACGACCGTGAGGTGCAGGTTGCCATCAAGCGCTTCCTCGCGATACTGGAGCCGGTCCTGATCCTCGGGCTCGCCGTGCTGATCGGCGGCATCGTGTTCTCGATCCTGCTGGGCGTGATGGGCATGAGCGAACTTGTGCAGTAAAGCCTTCTCTAAGTTTCGCTGCGGCTCCTGCTCACCGGGCGAGGCCAGGGTGCCCTCATGAAACGCAAAGGAACCGACATGCATCAGAACCGATCGCAACCAATAATTACAAGTCTTGCGATGCGTCCGATCCCCCGCCGCGATGGGACCGCAGCCGTGTCGCTTCGAGCGGCAGCACGCGGCGCCTTCCAGCGCGGCATGACCCTGATCGAAATCCTGGTGGTGTTGACGTTGATCGGCATCGTGATGGGAATTGTCGGCGGCAACTTCCTCGGCAAGGGCGAGAAGGCCAAGGCCGACGCCGCGAAGATCGATATTGGCCAGATTGCGCTGGCGCTCGACCTCTACAAGCTGGAGGTCGGTCGTTATCCCACCAGCCAGGAAGGACTGCAGGCCCTCGTCCAGGCGCCCGCGGGTGCCACCAACTGGAATGGTCCGTACTGGAAGAGGGCGACAGTACCCAAGGACCCATGGGGCAACGAGTACAAATATGCGTCGCCCGGCGCGTCGGCCCCTTACGAAATCATCTCGCTGGGCGCCGACGGCAAGGAGGGCGGAGAAGGCGTGAATAAGGACATCACGAGCTCGCAGTGATGCATTCTTCGCCGCCCTGCGCAAATGCTGCGGGCCCGGCTGCAACGCGCGCTTCGGCGCGCCGTTTCGACGGCGGGGTTTCGCTGCTCGAGCTCCTGGTCGTGCTCTCGATCATGGCGGCGGTCGCTGCCATCGCTGTTCCGGTATTTGGAGGCGGGGTGTCGAACACGCAATTGCGTACCGCAGCGCGCGAAGTTGCCGGCGGATTGCGGCTCGCTCGCAGCGAGGCGGTCGCGAGCCGGCGCGAAACGATACTCATGCTCGACCTCGAGCGCCGCAGCTTCCGTGTCGATCGTGACCCGCGCGAGCACGCGTTGCCGCGCGGAGTCGAGATGAAGCTCTACACGGCGCAGCGCGATCTTGTTTCAGAAACGACCGGCGGCATCCGATTCTTTCCGGATGGCGGCTCGACCGGTGGCCGCGTGAGCGTGGCCGCCGGCGAGCGCAAGTACGACGTCGACATCGACTGGCTTACCGGTCGTGTCGCCATTGGCGAATAATCGATGACCAAGCGTCACCACCATCGCCGGCACGGAAGCGGTTTCTCGTTGCTCGAGGTGCTCGTCGCCTTCGTGGTGCTGTCGCTGGTGGCGACGGCATTGTTCCGGCTCTTCTCCGGTGCCCTGCGCAATGCTTTAGCGGCGGACGAATACAGCCGCGCGGTGCTGGTTGCTGAAAGCGTCCTCGAGGAGGCTGCCGCCGGGACGTTGCGCGAAAGCACCCGCAGCGGCACCGCGGACGAGGGACGCGTGCAATGGGCGGTTCGCATCGGTCCGTACGATGCGACCGACGTGAATCCGGAGCTCGAGCAACTCTCGTCCACGTTGCCGACCCGGATGTACCGGGTGGCGAGCGAGGTGACGTTTGCCTCGCCCAACGGCGGGCAGCGCACGATCACGCTCTCGACGATCCGCGTCGGCGCGCGGGAGGCGCAGTGAGCTATAGGGCCCGCCAGCGCCGCTGCGGCCCGCGTCCTTCATGGCGCGGCTTCACGCTGCTCGAGTTGTTGATCGCGCTTACCCTTTTCGCGTTGATGGCGAGTGTCCTTTTCGGTTCGCTGCGGCTTGCCGCCCGCAGTTGGGACGGCGGCGAAGCGAAAGTCGCGCAGGTCGCCGAGATGCGCCAGACCGAATCCTTCCTGCGCGCGCAGATCGCATCGACGCTGCCGAAGCGGATGACCAAGGCCGTGGACTTGCCGCTCCTTTTCGCCGGCACCGGCGATGAGCTGCGCTACGCCGCCCCATTGCCCGAGCGCGTTCCCGAAGGCGGCGTTCTATTCTTCCGTCTCGCCTTGGCCAAGGATGGCGAGCGCAGCCAGCTCGTGCTGGACCGCATCATGCCGCCGCCCGAGCTCGTCGAGCTTCCGGGATTCGACGGTGCCGAACGCACTCTTCTCGCCGATCACATCGCGGAGCTCAAGCTCTCCTACTACGGTCGCGACCCGGGTGCGGGCGACGCGGACGAGCCGACGTGGCGGGATCGCTGGGACGATCTGCAACGGCTGCCGCTGCTCATTCGCATCGAGATCCGCCCGGACAACGGACCCGCGTGGCCGGCGCTGGTGGCGCAGCCGCGCCGTGCGCCGGAAGCGGCATGCCGTGGCTGGGATCCCGTCCGCCAACGCTGCGCGCGGGTGTGATCGATGGCGTCCGCGACCAATCCCGTCCCCCTGCGATTGAGCATCTCACCGCTGCAACGCGCGCGCGTCGCGATATCGCCGCGCCATTCCGGTGGGTACCGCGGCAACCCGCCACGAGGCATCGCGCTGGTGATATCGCTCTGGCTCACGATCCTGCTCACCGTGATCGCGAGCAGCTTCGCCTTCAGCATGCGCAGCGAGGCGCTCGCTGCCCGCAACGCGGTCTCCGGCGCCCAGGCGCGCGCCGCGGCCGATGGCGCCGTCGAACGGATGGCATTCGAGTTGCAACGCCCGCGCAATCGCCTCGACGCGTGGAGCGCGGATGGCCAGATGCGGCAGTGGCAGGACGCCAACGCGTCCATTTCTGCGGTCGCCGTCGACGAGTCTGCTAAAATAGATCTTAACGCCGTTTCGGATGCGCTGTTGCGCGGCCTGTTGCAAAACGTGGGTGGCCTGCCGGCGGACGAGGCGCAGCAAGTGCTCGAGGCGATCCTCGACTGGCGGGATCGCGACGACCTTCGCCGCCCCAATGGCGCGGAGGAGCCGGAATACCGGGCCGCGGGGCGCAAGTATCGCCCGGCCAATGGCCCGTTCGAATCCGTCGGTGAGCTGCGTCTGGTGCTGGGGGTAACACCGGCGCTGTATGATCGGATCGCGCCGGCGCTCAGCGTGTACTCGCGCCAGGGCGGCATCAATTCGGGGACCGCATCGCGCGAGGTGCTGCTGGCGGTGCCGAACGTGACGCCCGAACAGGTCGATGCATTTCTCGCACAGCGGGCGGACGCGCTGGCGCAGAAGCTGCCGGTGCCGCCGTTTCCGCCGGCCCAGCCATTCGCGACCGGGCCAGTCCCGGTGTGGCGGATCCACGCCGAAGCGACGCTGCCCGATGGTGTAACCTTCGTGCGCGATGCCGTGGTCCGGCCCTCAACCGATCCGCGGCGTGGCGTAATTGCACTTCTCTGGCAGGAGGGAACGCGTACCCTGCTGCCGCAACCGGCCTCCTCCGCGGATGCGCCGTCATCGAATGCCAATGGATCAGTCAACCGCTAATTATCGCCACGGCTTGCGCGCCTACGCGCAGCGGGTCCACCTGCCGGAATTCTGGCGCTGGTGGAGTGCCGAGTTGCGGGCTCTCGTTCCCGCCGCGCCGCGCAACGCGATGCAGCGTCGGCGATTGCGCCCGGTCCTGGTGTTCCACCGCGAGGCCGCCGTGCTCTGGGCGCCGCAGACCAGCGCCGCGGGCGTGGCCTACGTCGAAACCGCCCGCATCCCGTTGCAGGGCGACGCGGCGCAGGTGCGTGAATCCGGCGCGGCCGCGATCGATGCGCTGGCACGAGGCGGCCGGCGATCCGGCGACGCCGGGCCGCGGGTGATCATCGCCCTGACGAGCGCCCAGGTGCTGCGCAAGACGCTCACGTACCCGGCGGCCGTCCAGGAGAATCTCGCGCAGGTGCTGGGCTACGAGCTCGATCGGCACACGCCCTTCAAGGCGGACGAGCTTTATTACGATGCGTTCGTGGTGGCCCGCGACGCGGCGCGGGGCGAGATCAGGGTTGAGTTGGTCGCCGCGCTCAAGTCCACCGTAGATCAGCTCCGACGGCAGGCGGCGGCCTGGGGTTGCACCGTGCTGGCCGTCACTCCCGGGGAGCCGCAGGCCGGCATGGTGCTCGCTGCGGCGCCGCGGATCAATCTGGTGCCCGAGAGCGAGCGGGTCGAGCGCAGCGCATGGCGAAGCTGGCAGACGTGGGTGCCGATAGGCGCCGCTGGCGCCCTCGCGCTGGCGGCGATCATCGTGCCGTTGGTGCAAAAGCGCGAGGCAGCGATCGAGCTTCTGCACGTGAGCGAGCAGGCGCGGGTGCAGGCAGCCGCTTCCGACGCGTTGCGCCAGCAACTCGAGCGCTCGATCGACGACTACAACTTCGTGCTGGCCCGCAAGTATGCGTTCCCGAGCACGCTGCAGTTGTTGCAGGACGTGACGCGATTGTTGCCCGACGACACCTGGCTCACCGTGCTCGAGATGAAGAGCGTACCCAAAGGCAAGGAGCCTCATCGCGAGATCATGCTGAAGGGCGAGAGCGGTAATGCGGGCCGCCTGGTTTCCCTGCTCGAGGATTCGCACCTCTTCGAACAAGCCGCTCCCCGGTCGCCGACAACCAAGATTCAACCAGGGCCGGGCGAG
>JBDUCE010000118.1:0-6762 GCA_040003635.1 Betaproteobacteria bacterium | reverse complement strand
GGCGGCCCAATCATGGCGGCTCCGCCATAACAATTGCAGCAGGCGGCGCAGGGTTGGCAGGTCGCGTATGCCATCGATCGTTCCGTTCGCCTGCGACACGGCGATCGATGGCACGCCCCAGAAGGTCGCTTCCCGGGCAATGGCCATGGTGCCGGAATACGCGACGTCCTCGGCAACGTTGCGTTTGTCGTTGACTCCGGCAAGCACCAGATCCGGTTTCCGTTCGTCGCGGAACAGCACCGCCATTGCTGCGACCACGCAATCGGCCGGGGCGCCCGAGCAGACATAGGTGCGTTCACCGGTGCGGGTGAGCGTGAGGTCGCGATCGAAGGACAACTGGTGGCTTGCTGCGGTCCATTTGCGCCCGGGCGCAACGATCCACACGTCCGGGCCGAGGGCGAGAGCCGCTTGTGCGAGCAGCGCGATGCCGGGCGCTCCGATGCCGTCATCGTTGCAAACCAGTATGCGCACGGGCACTCGCGGGATCACAAGTCGATGGCGTCGCCGGTCGCGAGATCGGCGCGCAATGACGGCAAATGTGGGGCGAGCCGCGACAAAACGGCGTGATCGCACGAATGGCCGAGTACGGTTTGCGCGCCGCAGGCCGCGACCATCGCCATGTTCTCGGTTAGCGTGGGGTGGGTTGGCAGCCGGATCCAGTCCGCGAGCCCGCCTTCCACCATGCGCTCTCCGGGACTGCCCGTGGGCAGATGACCGGTGTAGAGCGTGGGATGTCGTTGCGCACTCGCAACGTCGAGTATGGCCCGCGTGGGACCCGCCATGCCCATGCCGTCATGGCACAGCAAGGCCGCCGGCGGCAATGCAGTGTGCGAACGCCAGTCGGTCGCGGTGGCGAGGCGCGCGGCGAGCATTTCGGCGGCACCCGCTGCGAGCCAATCGCCGCCGTCAATCT
This sequence comes from Betaproteobacteria bacterium, assembly GCA_040003635.1. Taxonomy (GTDB): domain Bacteria; phylum Pseudomonadota; class Gammaproteobacteria; order Burkholderiales; family Casimicrobiaceae; genus CAIWHR01. Next base: position 5,849 of record JBDUCE010000118.1, on the reverse strand, counting down.
GGATACGAAGCGCCTCCCTCATCCCCGGCGCGAGTGCCACCGGTCCCGCGACAATCCCCAAGAGCTCGACCGAGCGGCCATAAAGCGGCGTGGGCAACACGCAGCCTTTTGGGTGAGCGGCAATCCATTGCGTGACTTGCGCCGCGCGGACGGGAGCGGCAACGGCATCATCGCCGTAAGAGGCGTCGAGGGCGATGGCGTGGCACGCGGGAAGCGGATCCATCGTGAACACGGGACTCGCCGGGACCACGTCGCCGCAGTAGCTGAAGCTGACCTGCCCGTCATCGACGACACACCACAGGCCTCCGGCAACATGACCCGAGCGGCCCGTGTCGATGCGCAAGGGCCCGAGCTCCAGCGCGCGCGGCCCGACGGGCAGGCGCTCGAGGTTGGCGTGGTTGACGAGTGCCACGTGTTCCGGCTGCGCATAGTTGCGCAGGCATTGGTCGGCTTCGCACCGGCATTCAGGTGTCATGAAAATACGTCCCCTGAAGCCTTCGGCGATGCACCACCCCAGCGCCCCGAGATGATCCTCGTGCGCATGAGTCATGACAATCGCGTCGGTCGCCCGCAACGCGGCGGGAGAGATCACCGGATAATAGTCACGTCCGCGGGCGCTGGTCTTGACGCCCGCATCGAGCAGAAGGCGGTAGCCGCCGCTCTCGATCCCGAGGCAGGTGCGTCCCTTTTCGGAGAAACCGCCGTACAGAACCAGGCGCACGCCTAATGCCCTCCCGATCCGGGGATGATCCAGCCGTCGGTGACGGCGAGCTTGATCGGCATCCCCGGCGCGGCATTGAACGGCTCCGACGCGGTGAGGTGGAGCAACTTCTCGGGGGCCGCGTCGAAGTGCGCCTCGAGCCGGAAATAACCGCCTTGATAGATGGCGCGATCGATGCGGGCCGCAATCCCTTCGGCGCGCGGCGAGACGATTGCCAGGTCGCGCCCCCGCAGACAGGCGCGCGCGGAAGCCGGCGTTTGCGTCTTTGCGCAGCGCATTCGCGCGGGATGGCCATAAAGTCTCGTCCAACAGCTTCCATCCGCGTCAACCGACACGACGTCGACCGGCAGCACCATGCCTTCGCCGATGAACCTGGCGACCGTTTCATTGGCCGGCTCGCGATAAAGCTCCGAGGGTGTCGCCACTTGCAGCAGGCGGCCGCCATCCATTACCGCGATGCGATCGGCGAGCGCCATGGCCTCGGCCTGATCGTGGGTGATGTAGACCATGGTGGTGCCGGTCCGCGCATGGAAGCGGGCGAACTCGTCTTCCATCGATGCGCGCAGATGGACGTCGAGATTGGCGAGCGGCTCGTCCAGCAGCACGAGCGACGGTTCGGTCACGAGGCAACGCGCGAGTGCGACGCGCTGGCGCTGCCCACCCGACAGCAGGGCCGGCCGGCGCTCGCCGAAGCCGTCGAGCTCGACCAGCGTCAGCGCGGCTGCGACCCGACGCGAGCGTTCGGGGTCCTTGACGCCTGCGACGGCGAGGCCAAACGCAATGTTTTCGGCGACGCTCATGTGCGGCCACAACGCATACGACTGGAACACGATACCAATACGGCGCCGTTCGGGAGGCACATGATCCTGCGGCGCGGAGACCACGGCGTCGCCGATCAGGATGCGGCCGGTATCGACCTTGTCGAAACCGGCGATCTGCCGCAACAGCGTGGTCTTGCCGCAACCCGACGCGCCGAGGATGGCCATGAATTCGCCATCCTTCACCTCGAGCGAAACATCGTCCAGAGCACGGAAGGCCCCGAACGACTTGCTCACCTGATCGATCGTCAGTCGCGCCATGGAAGCACTCCCGGCGGCAACCGGCCGGCCATGAACAGCGTCGACAGCATGAGTGCGGTGGTGACCACAACGGTGAGGGTCCCCAGGGCTGCTGCGTAGTTCGAATCGCCGCCTTGCGCAAACGAAAAGAAAATCACGCCCAGCGTCTCCGCGCCGGACGACCAGAGCAGCGCCGAGACAGTGAGCTCATTGAATGCGGTCAGGAAGATCAGCAACGCCCCGGCACTCGCCACCGGAGCGAGCAGGGGAAAGATGATGCTGCGCAGACGGCGGAAGAGTCGCGCGCCGGCGATCTGCGAGGCCTCCTCCAGGGTCCGATCGATCTGGTAATAGCCGCTGATGACGGGGCGCAACCCCAGCACCAGAAAGCGCGCCAGGTAGCAGAACAGGATGATCCACACCGTGTTGTAGATCGAAAAACCGAGCAGAGGCAGTGGCTTGAGGAACAGCAGGATCGCTGCGATCGCCAACACCACCCCCGGCAGCGCGTAGGGCATCTCCGTCACCAGGTTGACGATGCGCAACGCTCGCGAGCGGCGCCACACCAGGAAGTACGCCAGCGGCACGGCGATCAGCGGAATCGCAATGGCCGCGGTCGCCGACAACGCGAAGCTGTTGACCAGCGCGCGTCTGGCGGCATCGTGGCCGAACAGCACGAACTCGTAGTTCGCAAGGGTGGCCGTGCGTGCGCTGAGCGGAACCCCGACCGAGGGCACCAGAGAAGTCAGGATGAGTGCGATCAGCGGCAGGACGAGCACCATCACCGACAGCGACCAGAGCCCGATTTCCACGGGCAGGCGCCAACGCCCCAATTCGAACGGACGTGCCACGCTCGACGTGGTGCTGATCCGGAAATCACGGCGTCTTAGCATCACGTCCTGCAACAGGATGCCGACGATGGCGATGCATCCGACCAGCATCGAGAGCACCGACACTTCGGACAGCACCCCCGGCCCCAGCCCGGCCAGACGCTGGTAAATCAGGGTTGGCAACACCAGGTAATTGGCCGGGATGCCGAGCAGGGCCGGTATGCCGAAATTGCCCAGGCAGGAGACGAAGCTCAAGGCGATGCCGGCCACCAGCGGCGGTGTCATGAGCGGCAGCACGATGGTGCGCAATGCGGTCACTGGCCGTGCGCCGCCGGCAAGCGCCGCTTCGATCAATTCCCGCGGCAAGGTGCGCAGTCCCGCGCGCAGGGTCAGGAAGATGAGCGGTGCGTACTGCACGCCCAGCACCACGATGATCCCGCCGGCCGAGTACAGGGGATTGCGGCTGCCCAGCGCCGGCGCCAGCCCGATCAGCTTCAGAAGCGGGCTCGAGGGACCGAAGAGCTGCAGCCACGCCAGTGCGATCACCTGGGCCGCAATCATCATCGGCAGCACGAAGCAGAACACGAACGCATTGCGTCCGCGGATGTCGGTGAGCGATACGACGAGGGCCACCGCGCCGCCGATGGCGACGGCGAGGACTGTGCCGCCGAGGGCCGTGATCAGGCTATGGCCGGTGGCTGTCCAGGTCGTCCGGCTCGACAGGATGCGGGCGAAGGCCTGGCCGGAAAGATCTCCGTTGGGCGCGATGCCCTCGAGCAGGAGACGCGCGAGCGGCAACACCGACAGCACACCAACCACCAACACCAGCCCCCACAACAGCGTGTAGTCCTCGGCGTGCCCGCGCAGGCCTCCGGAATCACCCACCGAACCGCCATTGCGCGGTGCCGAAATCGAGTTGGCGCAAGCTCAATCGAAACCCGGTATCGGTTCAGGCCGTTAACAGTCCTAGTTACCGAATAGATCGGCGAAGCGTTTGAGGTTGGTGCTGTTGGCGTCAGCAACTTTCGCGATGTCGGTGGGCATGATGTTGATCAAAGTGCCTGCCGGTAACCATGATGGCATTCCGACGCTTGCTCTGGCGGGGATGTAGCCCATCGAGACCGCGAGCTTCTGGCCGTCGTCGGACAGGATGAAATCGACGAATGCCCGCGCCGCCGCCGGGTTCTGCGTGGTTTTAAGGATCGCCACCGGCTCCGTCACCGCCGGGTTGCCTTCGGCCGGAAAGATGAAGTCGATGGGCGAGCCCTTGGCCTTGGCGTTGAAGGCCATGAAGTCGACCAGGATGCCGTAGGACTTTTCGCCATTGGCGACTGCTGTCAATACCGCGCCGTTGCCGCGCACCGCGGCGGCATCGGCCGCTTTCAATTTTTCGAAATAGCCCCAGCCGAGGTCGGGGCGGCTGGTCATCGTGCCCAGCATGATGGCGGCCGCGCCTGAATAGAGCGGGCTCGGCATCGAGATCTGGCCCTTGTATTCCGGCTTGGCGAGATCCGCGAACGACGCCGGCCGGTTCTTCGCCGAGGTATTGACCGCGATGCCCGTCGTGATCAGCTTGGATCCGAAATACGTCTTGTCGGCGTCATAGGAACCGGCCTGCAGGCCATTGAGCCTGGCCTCGGGATAGGGCATCAATCGCCCGGCCTTCTTAAGCGATTCCATGCTTGCCGCATCGGCGATGAGCAGCACGTCCGCCTTGGGTTGGCCACCGGCAAATTCGGCCGCGAGCTTGCCCAGCACCTCGGTGGTTCCGGAGCGGAACACTTCCACCTCGACGCCGGGGTACACCTTCCTGAATGCGGCCACGGTCTGCGCGGCGTCGCGCTCGGGTTGGGAGGTGTAGAGCGCGAGCTTGCCATTGACCGCCTGGGCCATCACCGCCTCCGTGGCGACGATTGCCAGCATGCCGATCATCAGGACCCATGCGCGACGCAGTGATACGTTCATTTCCAATCCTCCATCATTTTTGTGGTTGCCATTCAAAACTCGCGGATTCGCCGAGGCGGCCATCTTATCTCGCGGGACCGGGGCGCGGTCGCAGTGGATGTCAGGGTGCGTCATCTCGCAACAACGCAGCGGGATTCTCGATCGCCTGGCGGAGGCCCGCCATGAAGCGCGCGGCGGTAATGCCATCGACAACCCGATGGTCCGACGACAGCGACAGTGTCGCCATGGGGCGCAGCACGATCTCGCCATCGCGCCCGACCGGCGTTGCCACCGTGCGTCCGATGGCGAGAATCGCGCTTTGCGGTGCGTTGATGATCGCGGTAAAGGCATCGACTCCGTACATCCCCAGATTCGAAATGGTGAACGTTCCGCCGCGCATGTCCGACGGCGCGATGCGACGCGATCGCACCGCATCGATCAACCGCCGGTACTCTTTGGTCAGCGCCGCAAGGCTGCGCGACTGCACGTCGCGCAATACCGGCACGATCAGATCGCCGTCGCGATCCATGGCAATCCCGATGTGTACCCGGTCGTGCAAGCGGATGGCGTCGCCTTCGAGGCTGGCATTGACCAGGGGATGGTTGACGAGCACCTGTCCGACGAGGCGTGCGAGCAGCACTGTTACGCTTGGCTTGTCGCCCGTCGCGGCGGCCCCACCCGCTCCAGGCGCTTTCAAAGCATCCAGAGTCGCGGTCATCTCCACCTGCGCCGTGAGGTAGAAATGAGGGGCATCGCGCATGCTCTCGGTGAGGCGCTGCGCGGCGATGCGCCGCACCGAAGTGAACGGCACGAGCCGGCCGTCATCCTCGCGGCGCGCGTCGAGTGCGTTCGGGAGCTCGGCGCCGTTGGCGGACGGCGTCGCTGCGGTCTTGCCGTCTCCGCGGGCTGCGACATGCGCCTCGATGTCTCTTTCCTCTATTCGCCCACGCGGCCCGGAGCCGCTTACCGCGGCGAGATCCACATCGTGCAATCGCGCCATGCGACGGGCGAGCGGCGTCGCGCGAATCCCGACATCGGAAGGTTCTTCGCTCGGCGCATCCGGTGACGTGCTGGTCGTCGCCACCACGTGGCCCGGCGCCGTTGACGGAGGCGTTGATGGCGCGGCAGCGAGCGATTCCGCCGGCGCATCGAGCGCGGGTTGGGTTCCGGCTTCGGCCGCGCTGTCGATCCAGGCGACCGGCGTGCCCACCGTCACCGGGTCACCGGTAATGCGGGCCAAGCCGCGAATGATGCCGGTGCCGGGCGCCTCGACCTCCATCACCGACTTGTCGGTTT
>JBDUCE010000117.1:0-6796 GCA_040003635.1 Betaproteobacteria bacterium | reverse complement strand
TGCCTCCAGCGCTTCGACCGACGCGTGGATGCTGGCCACGAGCGGCTGCACTGCAGGCTCTCGGGCCTTGACCGCGAGCGCTGCGGCAAAGAGGCCCATCGCATGCAATGGCTGGCGAAGGTCGTGGCTCGCGGCGGCCAGGAACTGGCTCTTGGCCCGGTTCGCGTTTTCCGCGGCGTTGCGCGCCGACTCGGCGGCGGCAGTCTGCGCCGTGAGCTCACCGATGAGATCGCGGTTTTCGTAGCGCATTACCAGCGATTGGGTCAGAAGATCATTCAGATGGTGGCCGTACACCAGCACGAAGGTGAGCACGACACCCATCACCAGTGCCGTGAACAGATGCACCTGATCGCCCTGCCACGCCACCCGCGCAATCAAAGGCAGTAACGCCGGGAGCACAAAGCCGTAGAACGATGGCTTGTAGACCGCGGTGAGATTGAGGCCACCCAGCGTGACCCCGAAGAGGCAGACAATCAACAGCGCCTGATGCGCAGGCGATGCGGGGAACATCGCCACCGCCGCGATGCCCCACAATGCGCCCGCGAGGGCGGAGCCGATCGACCAATACCCTCCCCAGCGCGAAGCAAGCGCCGCTGCCGGAGCGGCGCGGCGATAGGCGCGCGCCAATTGGCCACGCCACGCCTGGTTGGCGAGAATCGCCGCGACCCACGCGAGCATCGCTGTGGCGGTGGCCTCGCGCCAGAGCACCGTGCAAAGGAGTGCCGCGCCCAGCGCCATGGAGAGCGTCGTGCGGTGCCACTGGCCATAAAGTGTTGCAACCTGGTCGGACCGTGCGTGTAACAGCAAGCTCGGCGCAGTGGCTGCCGGCGTCATGACCGAAACGCGCCCGTGGGTCTCGACGTTAGTGCGGTCAGCGTCCGGGCGAGATCGCCTGGCGGTGGATGCCGCGACGCGCGAGCTCGGCCACCGCCTGGGTGCGCGATTGCACGCGCAGGGCCTTGAGAATGGCGCTGACATGCACCTTGACCGTGCCTTCGGAAAGGCGAAGATCGCGGCAGATCACCTTGTTCGGCTTGCCTTCGACCAGGAGCTTCAGCACATCGGCTTGTCGCGGTGTGAGGCCGAGGGTGCGCGAGCCGATATGCACGCCGTCACCAACGGTCGCTGCTGCCGCCTCGAGGCGGACTGCGTGCGCGCCATCGAGCGCCCGGCGCAAGGCAACGAGCAGCGTGGCGGCATGGGCGGTCTTGGGGATGAAGCCGCGGGCGCCCGCTGCGAGCGCGGCATTGATGGTGGCCTCGTCGTGCGTCGCGGACAATACGACGACCGGGATCCCCGGATAGTCGAGCATGAGGTCGGCGAGGAAGTCGAGGCCACGCCCATCCGGCAGGGCCAGATCGAGCAGCACCAGCTCGACGTCGTGCTCGTCGTCGAGGATCGCGACCGCATCGACGCAATCGCCGGCGGCGCGCATCACCAGCCCTTCTTCGAGATGCGGGAGCAGTTGCCCAAGCGCTTCGACGATCAGCGGGTGATCATCGATCACGAGCACCTTCATGGTATCTCCTCCGTCAGCACCGCTCCATCGTGACCGAATCGCTGCGGCCGTCATGGCGGTCGGGCCACACTAGAGGAGTGGGAATGCGCTCGACAGCTGCCAGTGGCGACAGGGTGCACAGCGGAAGCGGCAACCGTCGCTGGACCCGTGGGTGCGCGCTGCAGCGCGAATGGCCGGCAGGGCAATGCGGTGACGAACCCGGCGGTGCCGGCCGCACCCATGCGGTCCTGTCGTCGTCAGCCGTTGCGGGCGAGCGCCTTGGCCTCGTCGCGATCCCGGCGCAATGCGCGCAGGCGGGTGTCGACGACCGAGCTCACGTAGAAGTCGCCGTCGCCGGCTTTGGCCGCGAGCTCGAGTTGAGTGACCGCGCCCTTGAGGTCCCCTTGCCACGCATAGAATTCACCCTGGTGCAGGTGCTGCTGCGCGACCTTGCCGAGGGCAGCGTAGGTGCGCGCGGCAAGGCGATGCAGCGGACCGTTGCCCGGAAACCGCGCGATCTCGCGTTCCAGGAAGAGGCTCGCATCGCGGGGCCGGTTGGCCTTGAGCAACGTTTCAGGATAGTCGTATACGAGCTGCATCTTGCTCGGGTACTTCGCCAATGCCGACTCGAAACGGCTTAGCGCTCCCTTGAGATCGCCGGCCTCCATCAAGACGTGACCCGCCATGGCGTCGATCATGGGATGGGGCGGTGCCGTCTTTTCCAGCGCGGCAAGCTCGGCCTTGGCGCGCAGGTAGTCGGCGGCGCGCAGCAACGAGGCGACAAGACCGTAGCGCGCAGCCACCTCGTTGTTGAACTTGCGCTCCCGCAGCGCCTCGCGGAAGAAGTCGATGGCCTCCTTCGGGGTACCGGCGTAGCTGCGCAGCAGCGCCCGAACCATATGGAATTCGAGTGAATCGCTGACCTGGCGATAGGGCTTGCCCTGCGCGCGCGATTGCGCCTCCGCGATCCGTTCATAGGTCACGGGGTGCGTGCGCAAATAGGAGGGCGTGATCCCGTCGGCGAAGCGGGTGTTTTTTTGCAGGCGCGCCATGAATTCGGCCATCGCATTGACATCGAAGCCCGCTGCATCGAGACGCTGGAAGCCGATACGATCGGCCTCGAATTCATGCTCACGCGTGTAGTTGATCTGGGACTGCAAGGCGAGCGCTTGCGCGCCGGCGACCGCCGCCGAGGCGGCCTGGCCCGAGGACGACGAGCCCGATCGCGAAGCCGCGAGGGCCACCGCGAGCGCGGCGAGGGAGAGCAGGATCGACCGTTGCTGCCCCGCGGCTGCGCGCGTCAGATGGTGCTGCGTGACGTGGCTGATTTCATGGGCGAGTACCGACGCGAGCTCCGACTCGGTCTGGGCAAGGAGAATCAAGCCGGTATTGATGGCGACGAATCCACCCGGCAAGGCAAACGCATTGATGCTGGGATCCGCAACGGCAAAGAATTCGAAATCGAGCCTGCCTTCGGGTACGGCCGCGACCAAGCGCCCCCCGAGCTCGTTCAGATAATCGTTGACCTCCGGGTCCTCGAGATACGCGCCCGCCCCCCGAATCTGCTGCACGACCGACTCACCCAGCTTGCGCTCCTGCGTGGGTGTCGCCAGTCCCTGCGATTCGTCCCCCAGGTCCGGCAATCGCGTGCTCGGGGCCTGTGCCAGTGCGCCGCCTACCGGCTGCAGCACCATCGTCACTGCCAGCAGCGAAGGCAGGAGGCGGCGGGTCCACGAACGGGTGCCGCTTTCCGTGCGATCCGCGTCGGCGATGTTCACGGGGCAGGTGTCGACACGCGGGCAGGAGGCGAAACCAGCCGCCGACGCGGCGTCGCGAGGGACAAATGATGGGAGTTCACGGTGCTAAGATGCGCAGCCATTTGCGAAGTTCAAACGGAGGGTGCCGTGGCGAAGTCTCCGAGACCAGCGAGCAGGGCAGGGCCGGAACGCCAGCGGATGCGCAGCGAGCGGCCGGTCACGCACGACGACGAGAGCTCGCTCCATTTTACCCATTTCGACGCGGCGGGTCAGGCCCAGATGGTCGATGTCGGGGAGAAGCCCGCAACCCGGCGGATCGCCCGGGCTGGAGGGCGGATCCTCATGACGGCGGCGACCTTCGCTTTGGTGCGCCAAGGGTCGGTCAAGAAGGGGGACGTGCTGGGTGTCGCGCGCATCGCCGCTATCCAGGCTGCGAAGCGCACCGCCGATCTCATTCCGCTCTGTCATCCACTGCCGCTGACGCGCATCGCGGTCGACTTCACCATCGACATCGCGGCCAGTGCGATCGCCATCGAGGTGACGGCAGAGACGTTCGCGCCCACGGGGGTGGAGATGGAAGCCCTGACCGGCGTCGCCGTCGGCCTCCTCACGATCTACGACATGTGCAAGGCGGCCGACCGCGGGATGCGCATCGAAGGCGTGCGCCTGCTGGAGAAGGAGGGCGGCAAATCCGGACGTTTTACTGCTGCGTGAACTCTTTCGCGCGGGAGTCCCGCGGGGGAACGCGCGTCACGCCGCAAAAAAAGCGGGCCCCGCGGCCCGCCCACTACACCACCGGCACTGCGGCCGGCACTCTTCGCCGATCGGAGGAGTAATCGATCGCCGAAGGGCGCCTGGGCGTCATGAATGCGGCATGACGCCCACGCGGTCAGTCAATTTCGCTCAGCCGATCGTGACCGGTATGAAGATGCGGGCATCGTCCCGCTGCACCAAAAGCGCAACGGTCTTGCCCGATTTATCGATGATATCGCGCAACTGCTCGACTGAGTTGATCGGCGTGCTGTTGACCGAAACGATCACGTCACCCGGTTGCAAGCCGGCCTTGGCCGCAGGCCCGCCCACGTTCTCGACCACCACACCGCTTTGCAACTCGGAGGCCTTCTTCTCTGCGGCCGTCAGAGGCCGCACCGCAACCCCCAACTTGCCGTGCGTCGACGATCGGTCCGTGCCATTGCTCGCGACCACGGCCTTGTCGTCATCGAGCGCACCAATGGTGGTCCGTATTTCCTTGGACTTGCCACCGTGCCACACGTCGAGGGTAACGCTCGCGCCCGGGGAGAGCGAGGCCACCAGCGCCGGCAACTCTCCCGACCGGTTGATCGTTTTGCCGTTGAATTTCAGGATGACGTCGCCCGGCTCGATCCCCGCTTTCGCGCCCGGTCCGTCCTTCTGGACTGACGACACCAGCGCGCCGGCCGGCGCTTTCAAGCCGAAATTTTCCGCGAGTTGCGGGCTCACTTCCTGGATCGTGACACCCAGTCGCCCATGCTGCACCTTGCCGGTCTTCTGGATCTGATCCTTGACGTTCAGCGCGACATCGATCGGCACCGCGAACGCGAGTCCCTGGAACCCGCCGCTGCGGCTGAAGATCTGCGAATTGATCCCGATCACTTCTCCGCGCAGGTTGAAAAGCGGTCCGCCGGAATTGCCGGGGTTCACCGCCGCATCGGTCTGGATGAACGGCACGTACGAATCACCGGGCAGCGTGCGTCCCTTGGCGCTGATGATGCCGGAGGTCACGGTGTTGTCGAGGCCGAAAGGTGCGCCGATCGCCACCACCCATTCGCCGACGCGCGCGGTCTCGCTGTTGCCTACACGCACCGTCGGCAGATCCTTGGCATCGACCTTCAGCACGGCGACGTCGGTGCGCTTGTCGGAGCCCAGCACCTTCGCCTTGAACTCGCGGTGATCGGTGAGACGCACCAACACTTCGTCGGCATTGGCCACGACGTGCGCGTTGGTCAGAATGATCCCATCCGAGCTGACGATGAAGCCCGAGCCGAGGCCTTGCATCTGCCGCGGCTGCTGCGGCGTCGGCATTCCACGGAAAAACGGCGCCAGCGGATTGTCTTCTTCATCGCCTTGGTCGAACGGGTTCATGCCTCCCTGAGCAGCGGCTTTGCGTATACCCGTCACGCTGATCTGCACCACGGCGGGGCCCTGCTGCTGCACGAGGTCGGCAAAATCGGGCAACGCGGCGGCCGGCGCCCCGCCCACGACCGCCTGCGACGGCGCGACTACCGGCGGGTTCGCTGCCGCGTCGGCGCGGGAGAAGCCGTTGCGCTCCGCCACCAGGGTGCCGGTGGCAAAGGCACCGGCGATCGCCAGGGCAACAAGGCTGCGCTTGAGGGCATTGGGCTGCATGGTGTTCTCTCCTGAATGAATTCCGACCGATGGCGGGAGCCTTTGCGCTCCCCTTTGAAGCAGGAAGATACCGGGCAAGACTTAAGCGAGACTTAAGACTTGAGGTTCCTTAACGCTTGACGGTCCATGGACGATGACCTGCGGTCGGTTCCCCTTCAATGGGGTCGGCGGCGGCCATATCAACCAGTGCGTTTTGCAGGCGGCGGACTTTGGGCGGGAAAGCGCACCGTCACGCAGAGTCCGGCACCGAGCTGGGCAGCGTTACCCGGGCCCGTCGCGTCGAGCGACGCACCCGGGGCAAGCGCGATGGTCGCGCCGTGCCGGTCGGCAATGCGCCTCACGATGGCGAGGCCCAGTCCGCTGCCGGGCGCCGAGGCGCCTTCCGCCCGGTAGAAGCGATCGAAAACACGGGGATATTCGGCGGGCGCGATGCCGGGTCCGGTGTCGCGCACGGTAAGTGTCGTGCTGCCGTTGGTCGTGCCGACACTTACGTCAACGCGGCCATTGCTGCCGGTGTAGCGCACCGCGTTGTCGACCAGATTGGAGAGCAGCGTGCGCAATCCCACCGCATCGCCGTTCACCACGAAGCGGGCCCCGGCGTCGGCCACATTCGCGAAGCCAAGATCGATGCCGCGCGCGGCCGCGACCGCGGCGTGCTCGGCGACGACGCTGCGTGCAAGCTCGCCGAGCTCCACCAGTGCCAACGGCCGCTCGGCCACGCCGGGCTCTTCCCGCGCCAGGGTGAGCAATTGCTCGACCAGATGGTTTGCCCGCTCGAGTCCCGTGGTGAGCTCCGCGAACGCCGCGCGGCGCTCTTCGCCGTTTGCCGCACGCTGCGCCAGTTGCGCCTGCAGATGAACGGCGGTCAGCGGGGTGCGAAGCTCGTGTGCCGCATCGGCGATGAACGCGCGCTGCGCATCCAGGGCGTGATCGAGACGCTGCAGCAATCCATTCAAGGCCTGCACCAGCGGCGTGACTTCGCGCGGCAGGCCGGCGTCGGAAAGGGGCTCCAGCACCCGCGGAGAGCGGGTGCCGACGGCGCGCGCCAGCCGATCGAGCGGACGCAGCGCCCGGGCAATCGCGAACCACACCAGTATCGCGAGAAAGGGCATCACTGCGAGCAAAGGCACGATGGTGCGCAACGCCATGCTCGCGG
>JBDUCE010000116.1:0-6804 GCA_040003635.1 Betaproteobacteria bacterium | reverse complement strand
CGCCCCAAGACGCTGAACCAGAAGCACTATGTGGACGCGATCGACAAGCACACCGTGGTGTTCGGCATCGGCCCGGCGGGAACGGGCAAGACCTACCTGGCTGTCGCCAAGGCAGTACAGGCGCTGCAGGCCAAACAGGTCACCCGCATCATCCTCACGCGGCCAGCTGTCGAAGCTGGCGAGCGGCTGGGTTTTCTGCCCGGCACGCTCTACGACAAGATCGATCCGTACCTGCGGCCGCTACTGGACGCACTGCACGACATGGTCGATCCGGAGTCAATTCCGCGGCTGACCCAAGCCGGCACGATCGAGGTGGCCCCGCTGGCATATATGCGCGGTCGCACCCTCAACGATGCGTTCATCATTCTCGACGAGGCGCAGAACACGACGCCCGAGCAGATGAAGATGTTCCTCACCCGCATCGGCTTCGGCACCAAGGCGGTCATCACCGGCGACGTAACCCAGATCGATCTCGCGCGGGGCCAGAAAAGCGGGCTCATCGAGGCCGACCGGATCCTGGCCGGCGTGCGCGGCATCGCCTTCACCCGCTTCTCCAGCGCCGACGTGGTGCGCCACCCGCTGGTCCAGAAGATCATCAACGCCTACGAGCGCGACATCGAAGCCCATCGCAACGCCGGCGGCAGCGAACGCTGACGACGTGTCCCTCCGCGCGCCGGCCGCACCGTGAAGCGCGACCCGCGGTCCACGCTCACCGTCCGCTACGCGGTGGCGGCAGCGGGGCTGCCGTCGCCGCGGTCGCTTAGCCGTTGGGCGAGGAGCGCCGTCACCCGCGAAGTGGCCGTCGGCATCCGGCTGGTAGGCGCTGCCGAAGGCGCCCGCCTGAACGCCGCGTACCGCTCCGGGCCCGCCGCGACCAATGTGCTGACCTTCGTGTACGATGATACGGTTCCGCTCTCGGGCGACCTGGTGCTCTGCGTGCCGGTTATTCGGCGCGAAGCCCGGGCGCAAGGCAAGACGGTAGCCGACCACTGCGCCCACCTGGTCGTCCACGGCATGCTCCATCTGCAAGGCTACGACCACGATACCGATCGCGCCGCGCGCCGGATGGAAGCGCTCGAGACGGCGCTGCTCGCAATGCTGCGCATACCCGACCCTTATGCCGACCCCTACCGGGGCCGCTCATCCACTGCACGGCGCCGCGCCTGATGCGTTGCGACCGCTTCCATGGCCATTGACGACGACAAGCCCGACCCCCGGCCCACGCTGCTCGAGCGGCTTTCGGCCTTCCTGACCCGCGAGCCGGAGGACCGCGAAGAGCTGCTCGAGCTTCTCCATGGCGCCTTCGAGCGCAAGCTTCTCGATGCCGACGCACTGTCGATGATCGAAGGCGTGATGTCGGTTTCCGAGATGACGGTGCGCGACATCATGATTCCGCGCGGGCAGATGGACGTGGTCTCGCTCGACGACGATCCGCGCGAATTCATTCCTCTCGTGCTCGAAACCCGCCACTCGCGTTTTCCGGTGATCGGCGAGAACAAGGACGACATCGTGGGCATCCTGCTCGCCAAGGAGCTCCTCAACTATTACGCCAACCCGGAGGGATTCAACGTTCGCGATACGTTGCGGCCCGCCGTGTTCGTGCCGGAATCGAAGCGACTCAATGTGCTGCTGCGCGACTTTCGCGCCAACCGCAATCACATCGCGATCGTCGTGGATGAATACGGGGGCGTGTCGGGGCTGGTGACGATCGAGGACGTGCTGGAGCAGATCGTCGGCGACATCGAGGACGAGTACGACTTCGACGAGAGCGAGGACAACATCATCCCGGAGGCGAACGGGCGTTACCGGGTGAAGGCGCAGACCGAGATCGCCGACTTCAACGGCCGTTTCGGATCCGACTTCTCCGACGACGAGTTCGACACCGTCGGGGGCCTCGTGCTGCAGGCGTTCGGCCGGCTTCCCAAGCGCGGCGAGACCACGACGATCGGCGACTTCCGCTTCCGGGTGATTCGCGCCGACAGCCGCCGGCTGTACACGCTGCAGCTGGAGCCGCTTGCCCCGCCCCCCACCGCCGACGGCAACGCCAGCGCCGCGCATCCTGCACCGCGGTGACGCGCCTCGTTCTCCTCTCCTGCCGGCGCCCGTCGCGCGCATGAGCGGGAAACCTGGAATGGGGCGGCCGCAACACGAACGAATGGCGATCCTGCTGGCACTGGCCGCGGGTGCCGGAACGGTGTTCGCATTTGCGCCGTTCGCGTTCTCCTTCCTGCCGGTGGTGACCCTCGGCGCGCTATTTTATCTCTGGCAGTTCGCGTCTCCCGGCACGGCCGCGCGTACCGGGTTGGCGTTCGGCGCGGGACTCTTCGGTGCCGGTGTGTCATGGGTGTATGTCGCCCTCAACACCTTCGGCGACATGCCGTCCATGCTCGCCGGGATTGGCACGGCAGGCTTTTGTGCGTATCTCGCCTTGTTTCCCGCACTCGCGGGCTGGGCCGCGACGCGATGGACCTCCCCGGGCAGTTGGCCGCGCATGCTCACCGCCGCCGCCGCCTGGCCACTCACCGAGTGGGGGCGCGGCTTTTTCTTCGGCGGGTTCCCCTGGCTCGGCGTGGGTTATGCGCAGTTGCCGCGCAGCGGTCCGGCCGTGCTCGCCGGTTATGCGCCGGTCGGGGGCGTGTGGCTGGTAAGCCTTGCCGTTTCGATCCTGGCAGCCGTGCTCGCGTACCTCGCCCATGCCGTTGCCGCGACGCCCGCTTCGTCCGCTTCGCAATCGCGGCGGCCTCTCGTCCTGTCCGCCGCGATTGCGTTGCTGGTGGCAGGCAGCGGTGCCGTGTTGCAGGGCATCGCGTGGACTGCACCCTCGGGTCCCCCACTCACCGTTTCATTGGTGCAGGGCAACGTCACCCAGGATCTCAAATTCGACGCCGGCTTTCGCGACGATACCTTTCGTCTCTACATCGCGATGGCGCGCGCCAGCCGAGGGCGCCTCGTGGTCTTGCCCGAGAGCGCACTGCCGGCGTTCGCCGATGAAGTACCCGATGCGGTGTTCGAAGAGCTCCTGCAGGTTGCCCATGCACGCAATGGCGCGGTGCTGACGGGGGTGTTCACGACCGAGCCGCCGCTTGCGGGCGCGCCGGGCCCGCGCTACTACAACAGCGTGATGAGCCTCGATGCGGGCGCGCCGCAGCTCTACCGGAAGCGTCACCTGGTGCCGTTCGGGGAAACCATTCCGCTCGAGCCCATTGTCGGCTGGTTCATGCGTTCGGTGCTGGCGATCCCGCTCGCCAATCAAAGCGCAGGCGACGACCGTCAGCCGGCGTTCGCGCTGGCCGGTCAGAAAGTGGCGGTCAACATCTGTTATGAAGACGTGTTCGGCCCCGACATCCGATCGCAGGCCACGGAGGCCACACTCCTCGTGAACGTCACCAACGACGCGTGGTACGCGCACTCGCTCGCCGCCGAGCAGCACAATCAGATTGCCGCGATGCGGGCGCTGGAAACGGGGCGGCCATTGCTGCGCGCCACCAACACCGGCATCACTTCGGCGATCGATCACGAAGGACGCGAAATGGCCCGCCTGCCCTGGTTTACCCGCGACACGCTCGAAGTCACGGTGACCGGACGCCAGGGCGATACGCCTTATGTGCGATGGGGCGATGCGCTGCCGGTTGTTGTTGCACTGGTGCTGTTTGGCGCCGGGCTTGGGTGCGCGCGATGGCGGCGCGCGGCCGCAGCCGGATGACGGCACTTGCCGTGATGACGCGTTAACAGCCTGTTAAGCCGCTAAAATGGCATCTTTGACGCCATCCGCCACGGCCTCATGCGTCGTGTCGGTCGAATCCATCGATGCTCACCTTCCAGCAAGTCATTCTCCGGCTGCAGGCTTACTGGGACGCCCTGGGTTGCGCGCTGCTGCAACCTTACGACATGGAAGTAGGCGCGGGAACCTCGCACACGGCGACCTTCCTTCGCGCACTCGGACCCGAGCCGTGGCGTGCCGCCTACGTGCAGCCTTCGCGGCGCCCGAAAGACGGACGCTACGGCGAGAACCCGAACCGGCTGCAGCACTACTACCAATTCCAGGTCCTGCTCAAACCGTCGCCCGAGGACATTCTCGAGCTTTATCTCGGCTCCCTCGCGGCCCTCGGCTTCGACTTGAAAAAGAACGACGTCCGGTTCGTGGAGGACGACTGGGAAAATCCGACCCTCGGTGCATGGGGCCTCGGCTGGGAGGTATGGCTGAACGGAATGGAGGTGACGCAGTTCACCTATTTTCAGCAGGTCGGCGGGCTCGACTGCAACCCCATCACCGGAGAAATCACCTATGGCCTGGAACGTCTTGCGATGTTCCTGCAAGGCAAGGAAAGCGTGTTCGATCTCGTGTGGACCACCTGGCAGGAGCAGGGCATCGAGCGCGCGCTGACCTACCGCGACGTCTATCACCAGAACGAAGTCGAGCAGTCGACGTACAACTTCGAGCAGTCGAACGCGCCGAAGCTGGTCGAGCATTTTGCCTTCTACGAGTCGGAAGCGAAGCGCCTGCTGGACGCGAAGTTGCCGCTCCCCGGCTATGAAATGATTCTCAAGGCCGCGCATACGTTCAACCTGCTCGACGCGCGGGGCGCGATCTCGGTCACCGAGCGCGCCGCGTATATCGGCCGCATCCGCACGCTGTCGCGGCTCGTCGCGCAGGCGTATCTCGCCTCGCGTCGCGACAGGGCGTTCCCGCTGGTCCCGGGTGCAGAGCGGGCGACAATGCCCGCGTCGTATCTCGAAGTCGCGGCGCCATGAGCGAGGCGAGCCTTGCTGTCGAGCTCCTCACCGAGGAGCTGCCGCCCAAGGCGCTCAATGCACTTGGCGAAGCCTTTTCGCGCTCATTGGAAAACGGACTGCGCGCGCTCGGCTTCCTGGGGGAGGGCGCCGTGGTGACGGCGTTCGCAACACCGCGGCGCCTCGCAGCATGTATTACCCATGTTCGGCTGGAGGCTGCCGATAACGAAGTCATCGAGAAGCTCATGCCTCGCTCGGTGGCCGAGGACAAGTCCGGAAAACCAACGCTCGCCCTGGAGAAGCGATTGGCCAAGGTCGGGCGTGCTCATCTGCTCGCCGCTTATCCCGAGGCGTCGGAAGGTCCCGATCGTCTCTACGTGGCAAGCGACGGAAAATCAGAGTACGTCTGGCTGCGTCGACTCGCCAAAAGCCCGTCATTGCAACGCGGGCTCGAAGACGTGCTCGAAGAGGCGATCGCCGCCTTGCCAATCCCGAAAGTCATGCAGTACGCGACACCGGGCGCGTATTACAACAGTATTGCGTTCGTGCGTCCCGCCCATCGCTTGCTGGCGTTGCACGGTCCGGACATCGTTCCCGTGTCGGCGCTGGGGCTCGAGGCAGGAAGGACGACCGACGGCCATCGCTTCATGAGCAGGCCGGGCCTCGAGATCGCAACGGCCGCAGCCTATGAAGAGACGCTGCAGGCCGAAGGCAAGATCATTCCGGGATTCGCGGCGCGGCGCGCGCGCATCGTAGCCGAGCTCGACCGCGCGGCTGCCGGCGCGATGGTGATCAAGCCGGACGCATTGCTCGATGAAGTGACGGCGCTGGTTGAATGGCCGGCCGTCTATGCGGGTACCTTCGACGCATCGTTTCTGGCCGTGCCGCAGGAGTGCCTCATCCTGACCATGCAGCAAAACCAGAAATATTTCGCATTGGCCGACGGTGACGGCAGGCTGCGCAACCGGTTTTTGCTGGTGAGCAATCTTGCCACTGCCGAGCCGGCGGCGATCATCCAGGGCAATGAGCGTGTGCTGCGCGCACGGCTGGCAGACGCAAAATTCTTCTACGACCAGGACCGCAAGCAACCGCTTTCCGCGCGGCTGCCGAAGCTGCGTGCGATCGTCTATCACCACAAGCTCGGCACCCTGGCCGAGCGAACGGATCGGCTGGTTCATATCGCCGGCGAGATCGGAGAGCGGCTGGGATGCGACCGCGCGGCGGCGGAGCGGGCCGCACGCCTTGCCAAGGCCGATCTGGTCACCGACATGGTGGGCGAATTCCCCGAGCTCCAGGGCCTGATGGGGCGCTATTACGCCGAGCACGACGGCGAGCCCCCTGCCGTCGCGAAGGCGATCGAGCAGCATTATTGGCCGCGATTCGCGGGCGACGCGCTGCCTGAGGACGGCGTGGCGCAAGCGGTGGCGCTGGCCGACAAGCTCGAGGTCCTGACAGGCATGTTCGGCATCGGCGCGCAACCGACCGGCGACAAGGATCCCTTCGGATTGCGCCGCGCGGCCGTGGGCGTGCTGCGGATCCTGATCGAAAAGCAGGTCCCTCTGACCTTGCCGGAACTGGTTTCGCTGTCGTTCGAAGCCTTCGACGGCATCTTTGCCGTGCAGGATGCGCAAGGCGAGGTCCTGGCCTTTCTATACGACCGCTTGCGCGGCTACCTGCGCGAGTCGGGCTATAGCGCGAACCAGATTGCCGCGGTGGTGGATGCCGCACCCCCGCAGGTTCACCTGGTGCCGGCCCGATTGGCTGCCGTGCAATCGTTCGAGGTGATGCCGGAGGCGCAAGCTCTGGCCGCGGCCAACAAGCGCATCGTCAACATCCTGCGCAAGGCGGAGGCCGATGCCGGCATCGAGGTCGACCGCGCGCGGCTTGTCGAAGGCGCCGAGCACGATCTCTATCTTGCGTTCGAAAGGCTCGGACCTCTGGTCAGCGACCGCTGTGCTGCCGGCGACTATTCCGGCGCGCTGCGCGAGCTCGCGACCGCAAAGGTGGCCGTCGACCGATTCTTCGATCATGTCATGGTGATGGCCGATGACCCGGCGATCCGCGCCAACCGGC
>JBDUCE010000115.1:0-6820 GCA_040003635.1 Betaproteobacteria bacterium | reverse complement strand
CGAATGGATGTCGGGGCGGCTGGCGCGGCGCGACAGCATCGTGCTCTCGGTGCATCCGCACAACGATCGCGGCTGCGGCGTTGCGGCGGCCGAACTGGCGCTGATGGCCGGGGCGCAGCGGGTGGAAGGCTGTCTTTTCGGCAATGGCGAGCGCACGGGGAACGTCTGCTTGGTCACTCTCGGCCTCAATCTCTACACGCAGGGAATCGATCCCGGCATCGATTTCTCCGATATCAATTCAATCGTGCGCACGGTGGAACATTGCAATCAGCTGCCCGTCCATCCGCGGCATCCTTATGGCGGGGATCTGGTGTTCACGGCGTTTTCGGGATCGCACCAGGATGCGATCAAGAAGGGGCTCGCCGAACGGGCGGCGGCGCCCGCGCACGCCGAGGGTTTTTGGGATGTCCCTTATCTGCCCATCGATCCGGCCGATCTCGGCCGCACCTACGACGCAGTCATTCGGGTCAACAGCCAATCCGGCAAGGGCGGCATCGCCTACCTGCTCGAGCGCGACTATGGCCTTTCCTTGCCGCGGCTGCTGCAGATCGAGTTCAGCCAGGTGATCCAGCGCATTACCGACGCGACCGGGAAGGAGCTGTCGGCAAGCGAGTTGAGCGCCGTCTTCGATCGGGAATATGTAAGCGCGCGCGAGCCGTTCGAATACATCGATCACACGACGCGACACCCCTCGGGCGCCGGCACCGTCGAGCATCTCTCCACGCGGCTCCTGGTCGACGGGACGGAATGCACGTTTGCCGGCCATGGCAATGGGCCGGTCGATGCCTTCGTGCAAGCGTTGCGCGATGGCGCCGGCGTGGACATCCACGTCCTCAATTACCACGAGCACGGGCTCGGCAGCGGCGAGGCCGCTACCGCCGCGGCCTACGTTCAGTTGCGGGTCGGCCGGGACCAGGCGGTGTATGGGGTCGGCCTGGATCCCAATATCGTCACCGCCACGCTGCGCGCGGTCGTGAGTGCCGTCAATCGCGCCTGCGCCAACGGTTGGGCGACGGCATCCAAGGCGCGTGCTACCGCGGCTGCATGACGGATTGTCGGCCCCGCACCACGCGGTGGCGCATGCATATGGCGTGAACAGGCGCTAACTGCGCCGAACCGGCCGCTATGGTGCGACCCCGCGCGACCGATCGGCCGTTCCCCGATGACGGCCGCGTGCGGCGGCTCGATGCATAACGCCTGACGCGTTGTCACTCAGCGCCCGGCGAGAAAGGATTCTGCCTGCTATCATTGCGGCAGCGCAACACGCTGATTCCTGCCCGGGCGCACGCGCAACGGGATGGCCCTCGTCGCGCGTTCACCTGGCTCCGGTAAAGACCCATGTCCATTGCGAATTACGGTCCGGGAATCGAAATCACCGGACGCATCACGCCACCCTTTGCCGCGATCCTGACGCCGGAGGCGGTTGCCTTTGCTGCCAAGCTGCAGCGCGCATTCGGCCCGCGACGGGAGAAGCTCCTGGCGTGGCGCGGGGCGCGTCAAGCGGAGTTCGATGCCGGAAAGCTGCCCGATTTTCTTCCGGAAACACACGGCATTCGCGAAGGCGACTGGACCTGTTCGCCGGTGCCCGCCGACATCCAGGATCGCCGCGTCGAGATCACCGGGCCGGTCGACCGCAAGATGATCGTCAATGCGATGAATTGCGGCGCGCAGGTGTTCATGGCCGACTTCGAGGATGCCAACACGCCGCGCTGGGACAACAACATCCAGGGCCAACTCAATCTGCGCGATGCCATCCGCCGGCAAATCGACTTCACCTCGCCGGAAGGCAAGCGTTATGTGCTCGGGCAGAAAACGGCGGTGCTGTTCGTACGACCGCGCGGGTGGCACCTGCCCGAAAAGCACATGATCGTCGACGGCGCGCCGATCTCCGGCGGCATCTTCGATTTCGCACTGTACTTCTTCCATAACGCAAAGGAGTTGCGTTCGCGCGGCAGCGGACCGTATTTCTATCTGCCCAAGCTCGAAAGTCACCTCGAAGCGCGGCTATGGAACGACATTTTCGTCATGGCGCAGGACGACCTCGGTGTCCCGCGGGGATCCGTCAAGGCCACTGTGCTGATCGAGACCATCCTCGGGGCGTTCGAGATGGACGAGATCCTGTACGAATTGCGCGAGCACTCGGCCGGTCTCAATGCCGGCCGGTGGGACTACATCTTCAGCTGCATCAAGAAATTCCGCAGCCACCGCGATTTCTGCCTGGCCGACCGTGCCCTCATCACCATGACCACGCATTTCATGAAGAGCTACGCCGAGCTTCTCATCAAGACCTGCCATCGGCGCAACATCCACGCGATGGGCGGCATGGCCGCGCAGATTCCGGTGAAAAACGACGAGGCTGCCAATGCAGAGGCGTTTGCCAGGGTCAAGGCCGACAAGGAGCGTGAAGCCACTTATGGCCACGACGGCACGTGGGTCGCCCATCCCGGGTTGGTGCCGGTTGCGAAGGATGCGTTCGACCGCTTGATGCCGACGGCCAACCAGATCGCCACCCGCAAGCGCGAAGAGGTGCGTGTCACGGCGGCGGATCTGCTCAAGTTCGAGCCCGAGTCGCCCATCACCGAAAAAGGCCTGCGGCTCAACATCAATGTCGCCATCCAGTATCTCGGCGCGTGGCTCGCAGGAGAGGGCGCGGTTCCGATCTTCAATCTCATGGAGGACGCCGCCACCGCCGAGATATCCCGCTCGCAGGTATGGCAGTGGATGCGCTCGACCAAGGGCAAGCTCGACGATGGCCGCAAGATCGACGGCGCCATGGTCGCTTCGATGATCCCGGAGGAGATGTCGCGCATCCGCGGGTTGCACCGCGCGGGCGAAGGGGAGGCGCGATACGACGAAGCGGCGAAAATCTTCACCGAGCTGGTCAACAACGACGTCTTCGTCGAGTTCCTGACCCTGCCGGCTTACGAGTACATCGATTGAGCTGCTATGCCTTGATCCCGGCGGCCGGAAACGGTTTTCGCTTCGGCGCCGGCATGCCCAAGCAATATTCGCTGTTGTGCGGCAAGCCGGTCCTCCAGCATGCCATCGAGCGATTGACATCCGCCCTCGCGCCGGCCATGACCTACGTCGTGCTGGCGCAGGGCGATCAATGGTTCGACGGCGCGATGCCGGTGCGCAAGGACGTAACTGTCCTGCGCTGCGGTGGAGCAACGCGGGCCACGTCGATTCACAATGCCCTCGATGCGCTATCCGGCGTTGCGGCCGAGGATGACTGGATCGTGGTGCATGACGCAGTGCGACCGTGCCTCGACCGGGCCTCGGTGCTGCGCCTGCAGACAGAGCTTGCCGATGATGTGGTGGGGGGGCTGCTCGCCGTTCCCGTGACGAGTCCCTTGCAGCGTTCGGATGCGCACGCACGCGTGGCAAGCTTCGAGCCGCGTGAAGGATTATGGCGGGCCCAGACGCCCCAGATGTTCCGCTATCGGATGCTTCAGGAAGCGTTCGCGCGCCCAGGGTCCGAGCACGCAACGGACGAAGCCCATGCCGTGGAGGCCCTGGGCATGAAGCCGCGATTGGTTTTGGGAAGCACGACCAACATCAAGGTCACTTACCCGGAAGACCTGCTCCTTGCAGCGGCCATCCTCGCCGCTCAACCCGGGTGTGGAGAAACGAGCCGGACTGCAACCTGACCTGGGCCTGAGCCGTCCACGCGTTTACGTCATGTCGTTTGCGATTCGGCGTGGGGCCGCCGTGCGCAGCTCGTTCTTCTGGGATGCGTCGCCCGCACCGCCGTTTCAGGCAGCGATGCTATTGCACCGATCGGATGCTGATCGACTTCTTCTCGGGCCGCAGGTGCGCGGCGGGGGCCTCGCCGCCGTAGGTCGACCGGACATAGTCATTGATGATCTGCTCGAACTCCTCGGCGATCCGGGCACCCTTGAGCGTGACCGTTTTCTGGCCATCGACGTAGACCGGCGCGACCGGCACTTCTCCGGTGCCGGGAAGGCTGATGCCGATATTCGCCATCTTCGATTCGCCCGGCCCGTTGACGACGCAGCCCATCACGGCGACGGTCATGTTCTCGACGCCCGGGTACCGCTCGCGCCATGGCGGCATCTGTTCTCGCAGGTACGTCTGGATGTTGTTGGCAAGCTCCTGGAAAAACTCGCTGGAGGTGCGCCCACAGCCCGGGCACGCGCTTACCAGCGGGGCGAACGAGCGGAGGCCCATCGTTTGCAGGATCTCCTGCGCGACGACAACCTCCCGCGTCCGGTCGCCGTTGGGCTCCGGAGTGAGCGAGATGCGGATGGTGTCGCCCACACCCTGTTGCAGCAACACCGCGATCGCAGCGGTCGAGGCGACAATGCCTTTGGAGCCCATGCCAGCCTCGGTAAGCCCCAGATGCAGGGGATAGTCGCACCGCTGCGCGAGCTCGCTGTAGACGGCGATCAGGTCTTGCACATTCGATACTTTGCACGCGAGGATGATGCGGTCGCCGGGTAGCCCCAGCGCTTCAGCGAACTGCGCGCTTCGAATCGCCGACGTGATGAGCGCTTCCCGCATCACCCGCGCTGCGTCCAGCGGACTGGCCGACCGGGCGTTTTCGTCCATCAGGCTCGCGAGGAGATCCTGGTCGAGGCTCCCCCAGTTGACGCCGATACGCACTGGCTTGCCGAAATCGATGGCCTTCTCGATCATCACGGCAAACTGCGGATCGTGCTTGCTGCCCTTGCCGACATTGCCGGGATTTATCCGATATTTGGCGAGCGTCCGCGCGCATTCCGGGAAATTACTGAGCAGCTTGTGACCATTGAAATGAAAGTCGCCGATGAGCGGAACCGCGCATCCGAGCGCATCGAGGCGCATGCGGATCACCGGCACGGCGGCCGCGGCTTCGGCGGTGTTGACGGAGATGCGCACCAGTTCCGAGCCCGCATCGGCGAGTGCTTTGACCTGGGTCACGGTGGCCGCCACGTCGGCGGTGTCGGTGTTGGTCATCGACTGGACGACGATAGGCGCGCCGCCGCCGATCGGGACGCCGCCGACCAGGACGGTGCGAGAGCGGCGGCGAATGATGGGGGGCTTATTGAGCGGGATCATTCAAGTTGATTTTTGGTGTGGCGGGGCCTGATCCCCCTTAAGGCCGGGCGGATTATTGCATTCATTACAACAGCTTGGACCGCGCAATCGACGCCCGGACAAGGTGGGAAGCGGGATAGCGGGCGACAGCAAGGAGTCCACGAGGAACAACGCCCGACCCTGATCGGCCGCAATATTTTACCCTGTGGTCGAGTGCGACCGGCCGTCGAAGTTCATTTTTCTTGCTCCGGAGGGCGGTGCCAAGGCAGTCCTTCCGGAGCCCGCGACGATCGCCCGGACATGGCGTCCCCCGGTTGGCTGCAGGGGCCCAGGGGGCGTGACAGCCAGGCGCTTGATTTTTTATTGGACTTCCACGACGCGCCGTAGTCAGCGTTGGCGAGGGCTCCGGTCATTGCGCCGGCACCTTCCGAGGTCGAAGCTACGGCCGCTCGAACGCTTCGATTGCGCTTTCGCCGTCGTGCCCGGGCGCTTGCAGGCGGACGCGAAGCAGCAAGCCGCTCAGCAATGCCGCCGCGGCGGCGAAGAACGCTCCGACGGCGAAGGCTAACTGGTAACCGCCATTGAGGGCTGCGAGCGAGCCCGCTCCGGAAGCGAGCAGGCCGCCCGTGCGAGCGGCCGCAAGGCTTGCGAGAACCGCGAGTCCAAGCGCCCCGCCCATCATGAAGGACGTGTTGACAACGCCCGAAGCGAGCCCGGATTCGCGAGGGTTCACGTCGCTCATCGCGGCGAGGAGCATTGGGTTGAACGCGACGCCGGCGCCGAGGCCAAGCAGGACCATGCCGGGCAGCACGTCAACGGCGAAGTTGCCGACCACCGGCGCCCGCGCGAAGAGCGCCAGCCCCACCGCCGCCAGCATCAGCCCTGCGGCGAGCGGCAGCCTGATGCCGAAGCGCATGACGAGCTTCGCGGAGAGACCGAGCGAGAAGGCCGCCATGATCAGGTTGGCCGGCAGGAAGGCGAGGCCGACCTGCATGGCGCTGTAACCCTGCACGCGCTGGAGGTAGAGCGCGGAAATAAAGAACCAGGCGAACATGGCGGCGGCCCACAACACGCCGGCCGCATTGGCGGTCGCGACGTTGCGCAGGCGGAAGAGGCCGAGCGGCACGAGCGGTGCACGCACTCGAGCTTCGATGCCGAGAAAAAACGCGAGGAGCACCCCTGAGGCGGTGAGGAGTCCGACCGACTGCGCGGACGTCCAGCCGGCCTCGTTGCCATTCACGATGGCGTAGACGGCAAGCATCAGTGACGCAGTAATCGTCACGGCGCCGGCCGAGTCGAGACGCGCCGCGCCGCCTTGGCCGCGGTTCGCCGGCAGCAAGACCAGGCAAAGCGCGTAGACGGCAACGCCCACGGGCAAGTTGACGAGGAAGATCCAATGCCAGTTGATCGCGCTCGTCAGGACGCCGCCCAGCAACACGCCGATGCTGCCACCGCCGGCACAGACGAAGCCGTAGACGCCCATCGCCTTCGCCCGCTCGGCCGGCTCGACGAACAGGTTCATGATCAACGAAAGCGCGATCGCCGAGACGACGGCACCGCCGAGTCCCTGCACGGCCCGCGCGCCGACGAGCAACGCCTGCGAATTCGACAGTCCACAGGCGAGCGATGCCAGCGTGAAGACGGTAAGCCCCAGCAGGAACAGCCGGCGGTGCCCGAAGAGGTCGCCCAACGGCCGCCAAGCAGCAGGAAGCCGCCGAAGGTGAGCATGTAGGCATTGACGACCCAGACCAGCGAGGTCTCGGTGAAGCGAAGGTCTTCC
>JBDUCE010000114.1:0-6826 GCA_040003635.1 Betaproteobacteria bacterium | reverse complement strand
AGATCGCTACCCTGGCCGCGGATCTCGAAACCGGAACGTGGCCATTACCGGCCCAGCGCTTCGATGCGATCGTTGTGTGCAATTACCTGCATCGGCCGTTGTGGCCGCATCTGCTCGGCGCATTGGCCCCGGATGGAGTATTGCTCTACGACACCTTTGCCATCGGCAACGAGCGCCATGGAAAGCCGTCCAATCCGGATTACCTGCTGCGGCCCGCGGAGCTCCTCGACGTCTTTGGCGGGGCGCTCGGAATCGTCGCGTTCGAGCAGGGAGAAGTGCATCAGGCGGAGCGCGGCGCGGTCGTGCAACGCGTGGCGGCGGTAGGGGCGGCGCGCCCGTGGCCGCCCGCGCTCGAGCCTTGACGCAATGCCGACGCACCACGCGGGCAATAGGGTAAAATCGCACTTTTGGTTGCGCATCGCTCAATGTTGACTGGCAGCATCGTCGCCATCGCCACACCCATGCTCCCCGGAGGCGCGCTCGACCTGCCCGGACTGGGCAAACTGATCGATTTTCACGTGAGCAACGGCACCGCGGGCATCGTGATCGTCGGCACCACCGGTGAATCGCCGACCGTCACCTTCGAGGAACATTGCCTGCTCATCAACTCAGCGGTGGAGCAGGCGCGCGGGCGTATCCCGATTTTCGCCGGCACGGGCGCCAACTCCACCACCGAGGCCATCGAGCTTACGGCTTACGCCAAGCGGGTGGGCGCGGCCGCGGGCCTGTCGGTGGTTCCGTATTACAACAAGCCCACGCAGGAGGGGATGTACCGGCACTTTCGGGCCATCGCCGAAAAAGTGGACCTGCCGCTGGTCCTGTACAACGTTCCCGCGCGCACGGTGGCGGATATCGCCAACGAGACCGTCATGCGGCTGGCCGATGTGCCGGGCATCGTCGGGATCAAGGATGCCACGGCCGATCTGGGCCGGGGCAGCGAGTTGATTCGCTCCCTGAAAGCGGCGTCCAAGCGCGAGTTCGCCGTATACAGCGGTGAAGACATCACCGGTTTGCCATTGATGCTGCTCGGCGGGCACGGGGTGATTTCGGTGACTGCGAACGTGGCGCCGCGCCTGATGTCCGAGATGTGTACCGCCGCTTTGGACTCCGCCATTCCCGCGGCCCGCGCCGCCAATGACCGTCTGCTGCCTTTGCATCGCAAGCTCTTCGTCGAGGCGAATCCGATCCCCGTCAAGTGGGCGCTCGCCGAGATGGGCTTTATCCACAACGAGCTGCGGCTGCCGTTGACGCCGTTGCCGCCGCAGCATTACGAGACCGTTCGCATCGCCTTGCGCGAGGCCGGCTGTCTCCATTGATCCAAAGGTGTTTCGCATGGAAGTAAATCGACTCTCCGCGCCGCTGCGCGTGCTTGCCGCTGCGGGCCTCTCCGCGCTTCTATTCTCCGGTTGCGAATCGATGACCTCGTCGATCGGCAAAAAAATCGACTACAAGTCGACCGCGAGCGCTCCGTCACTGGAGATTCCGCCCGACTTGTCGGCGCCGGCATACGACGAGCGCTATAACATTGCGACGGCCTCGGGTCTCGCGGCACGGGATGCCAATCGACCGGCCGGCGGGCAGGACATCGCCCCCGTGGCCAACGCCGATGCGCGCATCGTGCGCGCCGGCAGCGAGCGCTGGATCGTGGCCAAGGGCACTCCCGAGCAGGCGATGAATACCGTGCGCCAGTTCTGGACCGACACGGGGTTTGCCATCGCGACGGAGCAGCCGCAGATCGGTGTCATCGAAACCGATTGGGCCGAGAACCGGGCGGAAATTCCGCAGGACTTCCTCCGGCGCCAGTTGGGCAAGATCGCAGACGTCCTCTTTACCACGTACAAGCGCGACAAATTCCGCACGCGCGTCGAGCGCGGCAGCGACCCTGGAACGGTGGAAATCTACCTGTCCCATCGGGGCATGGAGCAGATGCCGACTGCCACCAGCGACCATTCTCCGGTGGCATTTGCGTGGGCGGTGCTGCCACCCAACCCCGCTCTCGAGGCGGAGATGCTGACGCGCATGCTGGTGCGCTTCGGCGCCACGCAGCCGCAGGCCGCGCAATCGCTGCAGGCCGCGGCCGCTGCGCCCGATCGGGCGCGCGTCGAGAAGGCCAACGACGGCACCAGCCGCCTCGTGGTGGACGATTCCTTCGATCGCGCCTGGCGCCGGGTGGGACTCACGCTTGACCGCATCGGCTTTACCGTCGTCGACCGCGACCGCTCGAAGGGTCTCTACTTCGTCCGCTACGCCGATCCCGATGTCGAAAAGAAGGACACCGGATTTTTCTCGCGCTTCGCCTTTTGGCGCGACAACACCGACAAGCCGGAGCAGTACCGTATTGCAGTGGCCGAGTCCGGTGCCGGCAGCGCTGTGGTGGTGCAGAATCCGGAAGGTGCCGCCGACAAATCACCGACGGGTACCCGCATTCTTGCCTTGCTGCGCGAACAGCTCAAGTGACAGCGCAGCCACCGGTGAGCGCTTCGACATCGGGACGCGCATGATCGCTGCGTCCGGACGGTCGTATGGCCGTTCCTGACCTTTGTGCGAGCCGGCGCCGGTGCGCTTCGCGTCGATAGGTAGCGGCAGCGAAGGTAACGCGCTGCTGGTGATGGCCGGCAAAACGTGCGTCATGATCGACTGCGGCTTCGGCGTCCGCGATGCCGTCGCGCGGCTCGCGCGTCATGGCCTGGCGCCGGAAGACGTCACGGCGATTGTCGTGACCCATGAGCATGCGGACCACATCGGGGGCGTGCCGGCCTTTGCCGCGCGTTATGGCACCGCCGTGTGGGCGACGTTTGGCACGCTGACGATGGCGGCGGATCGCTTCGATGGCTGCGAACGGGTCTACGGCTTCGACAGCTTTGATCGTTTCAGCATCGGCGATCTCGAGATTTGCCCGTTCCCCGTGCCGCATGACGCGCGCGAGCCGGTGCAGTTCGTGGTCGCCGATGGGCTGTCCCGTCTCGGCGTGCTGACCGACATCGGCGAATCGACGCGGTATGTCGAAGCAAGCCTCTCGGGATGCGACGCCCTGGTTCTGGAATGCAACCACGACCTCGACATGCTCGCAGGAAGCACTTATCCGTTCATGCTGAAGCAACGCATCGCCGGCCGCTTCGGGCATCTGCACAACGGCGCTGCTGCCGGGATTCTCGAGGCCATCGATACGTCGCGGCTGAAGCATGTGATAGCGGCGCATCTTTCGCAGCAAAACAATACACCGGGGCGGGCCAGCGCCGCGCTGGCAGGCGCATTGAGTTGCGCGGCCGACTGGATCGGCATTGCCGACCAGGCCATCGGCTTTGCCTGGCGCGAATGCTGACGGGCTCGATCGGCGCGCGGCAGGTGTGGGCCACGTGTAAGCGTTGGTAAGGGAGAGCTCGGATGGAAAAGCGCGAGGAACTCTACCGTGGCAAGGCCAAGACGGTGTATGCAACCGACGATCCGCAGCATCTCATCATGCATTACCGCGATGATGTGTCGGCGTTCGATGGCGTCAAGCTCGCCAAGCTCGAGCGGAAGGGCGAAACCAACAACCGGATCAACGCTTATGTGATGGACAGGCTCGCGGCGGCCGGGGTGCCCACTCATTTCGTGCGCCTGCTGAACGAGCGCGAATCACTGGTCAAGGCGATGAAGATGCTGCCGGTCGAATGCGTCGTGCGCAACGTATGCGCCGGCTCGATGGCCAAGCGCTACGGCATCGAGGAGGGTACGCGACTACCGGAGCCGATCTTCGAATTTTTCCTGAAGAGCGATGCGCTGCACGATCCGCTGGTCAACGACGACCACATCCGCATCCTGGGCTGGGCCAACGCCGATGAAATCGCGCAGATGAAAAAAATGACCCACGAGGTCAACGCGCTGTTGCAACCGATGTTCGGGGCCGCTGGCATCGTTCTCGTCGACTACAAGCTGGAATTCGGCCACCCGCTGGACCAGCCGCGAGGCGCGCTGGTGCTGGGCGACGAATTCACACCCGACGGCTGCCGGTTGTGGGACGTGAAAACAGGGGAGAAGCTCGACAAGGATCGCTTCCGCCGCGACCTGGGCGAGGTGATCGAGCACTACCGGGAGGTCGCGAAACGCATCGGCGTTCCGCTGTAGGCGGACGGTTGCCGTCAGAAAAAAGGCCAGCACGAAGCTGGCCTTTGGTCGTGCGGGGAACGCTTTACTTCTTCATCGCGTCCTTGGCGGGCTCCATCGGCGTGGTGCTGGTGCTCGGCGCCATCGGAGTGGTGGTGCTGGGCGAGGCCATCGTGCTCGGCGCCGCGGCGTCCTTGGCAGGCTCGGATTTCATCGCGTCGGCAGACGGCGCGGGGGCGGGAGCCGCCATTGGCGTGGGCGCGGGCGCCGGGGTTACAACGACGGCGGGCGGCGTGGTAGTGGTTGAGGTCGTCGTGGTGGTGCTCGCGGGCTTGTCGCACGCGGTCAGACCGAGCGCCAAAGCGGCGGCAAGGAAGAGTGCCTTGTTCATTTGAGTTTCCCTTAAGTCAGTGAATAGTCGTTGTGGTCGGGCCGCGCGGATCGAGGCATCAGTGCAATGGGTGCGGCCTCTTTATCACTGCAGGCCGCGCTTTACCGAGCAATTCATTATCGCACAAAACGCCCTTGTTTTCAAAGGCATTGTGCGATGCGCAAAAGTGGTCGTACCTCACAGCCCCAGCACCTCGGCGCTCAAGCCTGGCTCCGCGGTTGCCCAGATCTCCTCGAAGCGCTTGATAAGCGGCTGCGCCGGCGCTGCCTGGTCGATTCCAAGCGCCGCGCGCGGCTGCTCGACATGGAATCGATGCAGGAAATGGCGATCATCGATGATAACGAGGGCGTCGTTGGCGCTTCGCGCTTCGGGGCCGGTGCGATGGATGCGCATGCCGGCGCTCGCCACGCGAAGGAGGCGCGTCAGTCGCGGACACGATGCTTCGAGGTAGCGGGTGTCGTGCACGATGATATCCAGGCGCGCGTCGCGTGAGCGGCGCAGGAAGCCTGCCAGCAACTGCGTCCGCGCCACCGCATTCCAGCCCATCCGCGACAGGTCCGCGTCGAATACCCGAATCCGGGTTTGCGCGAGGGCCACCAAAGTGTCGATCGCGGCGACCTGGTCTGCCACCGAATCGAGAATGCAGTTCGACGGTGCGGGCGGTGCTGGCTCAGGTGCCGAGGTGGAGGTAACCATCGCAATACCAGTCATGCAGGAGCGCTGCGGTGGGAGCGTTGACGCGGGCCAGGTCATCGTGTGCCAGCCGGCGTTCGTTGCCGAGTCGCGCCATCGCCTTGCGCGAACCCGGTGGCCACCCGAGCTGCCGGCCGTTGATGAAAATCATGGAGTCATCGTAGAGGAGTTGCGAGCGTGCGTCGAGGTGCACGCCGTCACGTCCGCCCGCGCGACGAAACGCAGCGGCACTGAGCGGGACCTCGGGCGGATTGAAGGAGACCAGCGGCTTGGGCTCCGACAGCCACGTGCCCATGAAGCGAGCGATCGTCGCTTCATTCCACCGCACCGCGCGCAACATCCGCCGGGCCTGGCGCAGCATCGCAGAATCGATGCGCGCAGGCTCGCCCGTGGGCGCGAGGCCAGGATCGGTATAGCGTCCGGGCAACGCGATGTCGTCGCGCAAGTAGTCCAGGAATGCGATCGCCAGCTCGGTCGCTCCCGGAGCTCTGAAGCCGATGGAGTAAGTGATGCACGCCTCGAGCGCGATACCGTCATGTGCATATTCGGGCGGCAGGTACAGCATGTCTCCAGGGTGCAACACGTCGTCGTGGGCCGGCGTGAAGCGGCGCAGGATCTTGAGCGGTGCGCGGGCCCGCAAGGCCGGGTCGGCCTGGCGGCCGTAACGCCAGCGGCGGCGACCGGTGCCTTGCAACAGAAACACATCGTAGGCGTCGAGGTGGGGACCCACCCCGCCACCGGGCGCGGCGTAGCTCACCATCAGGTCGTCGAGACGCGCATACGGGATGAACGAAAACCGGCGCAACAGCGCGTCGGCTGCCGGCACATGCAGATTGACGCCCTGGACCAACAGCGACCAGTCGCGCGCCGGCAAGGCGCTCAACGCCCGGGCCGGGAACGGCCCATGCGCCAGCGTCCATCGGCGTCCGATCCGATGCACCAGGCGGGACTCGACATCGTCGCGGGCGGCCAGGGCAAATAGATCGGCCCGGCGCAGAACATCCGTGAAATCCGGGACCGCGGCGCGGATCAGCAGCGCTTCCTTTTGCCAGAACCGGCGCAAAAAAACGGCCGCCGGGTGTCCGCCCAGAAGCCGTTGCAGGGACGCGTCGGGAAGCGGCCGGAAAGGCTTGCGTTTGCGGGGCGTCCGGGGGCCGGTGCGCGCAGGCGGCATGGTTGGAATTATAGCGGTGCGCCTGCGCTACAATTATTTTCCTTCCTCCCCGCGAACTCCTTAGCAGTCCGCGCGTCCCTTCATTGTCCACATGTTCCCGAGGCTGCCATGAACGTCTTCACCAACACCGTCGTAACACTCACGTTCGAGCTCTACGATACGGAGGGCACCTTGCTCGAATCGACGGACGAGCCGATCGCCTATCTTCATGGCGGCCATTCCGGCATGCTCCCGAAGCTCGAGGAAGCACTGGCGATGAAGAAGGCGGGGGATGCCGTTTCGGTGCCGGTGGACGCCGCCGATGCCTTTGGCGAATACGACCCCGAGCTCGTGAAGATCGAGCCGGTGGATCGCCTGCCGGCCGAAATCGAGGTGGGGATGCAGTTCGAGGCGTATGCCAATCCCGACGACGAGGAAGGCGAGGGCATGGTGTTCACCGTGACCGACATCGCCGACGGCAAGGCGGTGCTCGACGGCAATCA
>JBDUCE010000113.1:0-6839 GCA_040003635.1 Betaproteobacteria bacterium | reverse complement strand
ACTTAGCCGAATATTCGACAATCGCCCGGCGGATTTCTCCGTCTTCTTTCTCTTCCGGGATCCGTAGACTGGTTTTCGTCGACAGTCAAACGGACGGTTTTTATGAAGTCAGCGAAAAGCGAAGTCAAGGCAACGAAAAGCGAAGGCAAGACAGCGCTCGGTGCATTGGCCATCGAGGTGGGTATGTTGCTATCGGTCCTGGTGTGCCTGGCCGTGGTGGTCTACCAAGCGCCTCTCACCGACGACGACACCGCATTTTCCGCGGGGGCCCGCGCCGCAGCGCCTGCCGACGCCAGGCCCTATTACTTCCCGTCGCAATTCGACATCATCGGCACCGACGCCGGCGGGGTGGCGCCAACGTTCTGAGGCTGGCGTTGCAACGCAGAGTGCGCTGCCTGATCGCGGAGCACGGCGCCCGTGGACGCCGTTTGGTTTGCGCCTCAACGCCCCATCATGCCCATCCCGTTCATCATGCCCAGCCCAGTCATCATGGCCCCGCCGAACAGCACCGACATCAAGAGGCCTGATACCAGAACGCCGAGCACGAGGCCGCAAATCACGACGACGATGGTGAACCCCGCAGCTTTTTCCGCGGTGGCCTTCATCATGATCGGCGCGCCGAGATAGAACGTGTAGAACGAGTAGATCGCGGCCACCAGCCCCAACACTCCCCCTATCCATGGCAACAGGTGAAATATTCCCGCTACCCACGCCGCCGTATAGGAATAGGCGACGAGCTTGAGCGACTGGATGAAATTCTTCTGCCCGCCAAAGGTGGGTGCCAGGGCGTCGACAATGAGCGCGAGGACGTAGGTGATCGCGATTGCAATCAGGTAGGAGACGATCGCCACGCCGATCCCCAGCGCATGCAGCCGGAGGGCGATCGCCAGCGGGCCGATTGCCGCGAGAATGAGGATGTACCCGGTATATAACGAGCTGATCGTGGCCGGCTCTTCGGCGATCTTCGGCCATTCCGTGCGTGGGCTCAGCAGGATGTTTTTCACGCGGTCGATCAGTGCCATGCGGGATTCTCCTCTCGGGATGGGCGGGGTCTCAAGCACGGCGCGGTTCGCAAGGCCGTGCCGCGGTGGTCGGGAGTGTAGGTCAAAGCGTTCATAGGGTCCTGCTCGTTAACCGAGCAGCACCATATTGTCCCGGTGGATGAGCTCCGGCTCGTCGACGTAACCCAGGATGCCTTCGATTTCCGATGACGGACGACGCAGGATGCGAACGGTTTCCTGCGCGGTGTAATTCACCAGCCCACGGGCGATTTCCCGACCCTGCGGATCGAAGCAGCCGACGAGCTCGCCGCGCTCGAATTCGCCTTGAACACCAACGACGCCAATGGGTAAGAGGCTTTTGCCTTCCTTGGCCAAAGCACGTACCGCGCCCGCATCGAGAGACAATCGGCCCGCGAGCTGAAGATGGTCGGCGAGCCATTGCTTGCGCGCCCCCAATGCGGCTGCTTCGGCCACCAGCGTGGTGCCCACGCGCTCGCCATTGGCAAGACGGGTGAGTATGTCGGGCTCGCGGCCGCACGCAATCACGGTGCAGGCGCCCGAGCGCGCGGCGCGCTTGGCGGCCTGCACCTTGGTCAACATGCCTCCGCGCCCGATGCCGCTGCCGGCGCCGCCGGCCATGACTTCAAGCGCGGGGTCCCCCGCCTTGGCATGGGTGACGAGTGTCGCACCCGGGTCCTTGCGCGGGTCGGAGGTGTAGAGGCCTGCCTGATCGGTGAGCAGAACGAGAACGTCGGCTTCGATCAGGTTGGTGACGAGCGCGCCGAGCGTATCGTTGTCGCCGAAGCGGATTTCATCGGTGGTGACCGTATCGTTTTCGTTGATGATGGGAATGACTCCCAAGGCCAACAGCGTACGCAAAGTGGAGCGCGCATTGAGATAGCGCTTTCGGTCGGCCAGGTCCTCGTGGGTCAGCAGAATCTGGGCGGTGTGCAGACCGAAGCGTGCGAATGCGGCTTCATACGCCTGCACGAGGCCCATCTGTCCGACCGCGGCCGCTGCCTGCAGCTCGTGCATCGCGGACGGACGTGATGTCCAGCCCAGTCGCTTGATGCCTTCGGCAATGGCGCCCGATGAAACCAGGATGATCTCCCGACCTTGCGTCTTGAGTGCCGCGATTTCGCCGGCCCAGCGCGCGACGGCGTCATGATCCAGGCCGCGGCCGTCGTTGGTCACGAGGCTCGAGCCGACCTTGACGACAAGCCGCCTGGCCGCAAGCATGGAGGTCGGTGCGATGGCGCTCACGCGACGTTGTCCGTCGACGGCCCGGCGTCATCCAGTCCATCGGACGCGTCGGATTCGGATACGGTCGAAGGCGACCCGTGATCGGCGTGCTCGTCGTCCGCTGGTGCATGGGCAGCCCTCGGCTGGGCATCGAGCCAGTCCTGCATGCGATAGACGAGCTCGCGGCAGCCGGTGCCATTGACCGCTGCGATAGCACTCACGGGCCCCGACCAGCCGTAGGCGGAGACGAATGCTGCCACCCGCTCGGCACGCTCTTCCTCCGGCACCAGATCGAGCTTGTTCAACACCAGCCATCGTGGCTTGGTGAAGAGCGACTCGTCGTACCTGCGCAACTCACTCACGATGGCCTTCGCATCGTGCACCGGGTTCGCTTCGGGATCGGGTGGCACGATGTCGACGATATGCAGCAAGAGCCGCGTGCGTTGCAAATGGCGCAGAAACTGGTGCCCCAAACCTGCGCCGTCGGCAGCGCCTTCGATAAGACCGGGGATATCGGCAATAACAAAGCTGCGGCTCGCGTCGGTGCGCACGACGCCCAGATTCGGCGCGAGGGTGGTGAACGGATAGTCGGCAACCTTGGGCCGCGCCGCCGAAACAGCCCGGATGAACGTGCTCTTGCCGGCGTTGGGCATGCCTAGCAATCCCACATCGGCAAGCACCTTGAGCTCCAGGCGAAGCTTGCGCTGTTCGCCTTCCTCGCCCGGCGTGAATTGGCGCGGCGCGCGATTGGTGCTCGATTTGAAATGGATATTACCCAGCCCGCCCTTGCCGCCGCGCGCAATGAGCGCCTGCTGGCTGTCCGCCGCGAGATCGGCCACGAAAGCGCCCGTTTCGGCATCCGCAATCACCGTTCCCACCGGGACGCGCAGGATGATGTCGTCGGCGCCTTTGCCGTATTTGTCGGCTCCGCGCCCGTTCTCGCCGTTGCGTGCGCGATGAATCCGTGCAAAGCGGTAATCGATGAGCGTATTGATGTTGCGATCGGCGATGGCGTAGATGCTGCCACCACGTCCGCCGTCGCCGCCGTCGGGTCCGCCGCGGGGCACGAACTTCTCGCGCCGGAAGCTCGCCGAGCCGTTCCCGCCGTCGCCGGCGATGACCTCGATGGTGGCTTCATCGATGAATTTCACGAAGGTTTTCCTGCGGGCAAGCCGGCCCGCGCCGGTGCGCGGGTATAGATCACATAACGTTCGGTAGCATCGCCCCGCCGTCGTCCTTCCCATGCTTGGGTCCAGCCCTCGAGGACTGCAGGGTCGGGATCGTCGCGGCCATATTGAACCAGCAGCGCCGGGCAGGGCATATCGGGATGGCTCTCCTCGCGTTCGGTGACGATTCCAGCGAAATAGTAGAACAAAGCGCGTTGCGGCTCACCCAGATTGCGGCTTGCGACACATTCGTTGGCGGGAAGATGGAGCGCCGCCGCCTCGGCCACGATGCGGTAGCTGCGGCGCGAATCAAGGTAGGGCAGCCAGATGGTCATGTACAGGGCCCACAGTAACGTGGTGCCTGCGGCCCAGTTCAGGATCGCGCGGCGGTTGGAGCGGCGGGCGGGGCGCACGAGACTCAGCCAGAGCACCGTGAGCAAGACGCAGACAATCATCTCGCGGCCATGAAACGACGGTTGATAGCCGATCGCCGTATCGCGAAACGCCCGGGCTATCGCGAGCGACATGCCGTGCGCGTAGGCATCCCACCACGCCCACCACGCCAACGCCGCCAATAAACCGAAGGTCAGGATGCCGAACCAGTCGAGCGCGCCGGAGAATCCGCGCTTGAGCGTATCGACTTCAAGCGCTCCGAGAAGCGACAACGGCAGGATCAGCATCATGATGTGGATGGCGCGCGGCTCCGGCATCAGCACAAGCGCGATCAGGATCGCCAGGGCCAATGCCCCCGGCACTTGCACCGCTGGGCTCCGCATGCCACCGTTGAAGCCACGCCCGCGCGTCCACAAGGTCCATACGACCAGCGGCGATGCGGGCCAGGTGAACCAGGGGAGATTCTTGGCAAGATAGAGCGGGTCGCCCCAGCCGTCGGTCGCCAGCGGCGCGAAATAAGCGGCGACTGATTGTCCTTCCCACCACGCCTGGACATGGTCCGGCGCAATCGAGGCCAGCGCCAACGGCCACGCCGCCGTGCCGGCGATGGAGACTCCCGCGGCCGCAAGCACGGTGACGAGGTAGCGCCGGGTGCGCCACGGTGCAAACAGAACCGGCAGGAGGATCACTGCAAGCGCAATCCATACCGGGCCGAGGAAGCCGTACGACAGGAAGGCAAGCGACGTTCCCAGACCAATCACCAGGCCACCGATCGCGGGGCGGCGCACCGCGAGGGCCCATCCGTATTGCGCCAGCGCGAGGCCGGCCAGGAGCCCCAGTTCCGGCGAAAGCTGATGGGCGCGGTCCCAGAGACCGATCGAGCCGATGAAGATCAGCACCGGCATCCAGCGCATGGTGCGTCCTGCCAGCTCGCGCGCGGTCAACGACAGCAGGACGAGGGTTGCGGCCAATAACGCACCGACCGCGAGCCGCGCTGCATCATGGGGCTCGAGCCAGGGCGTGAAGAGATAACCCGAGAAGGCGGCCAGAACGTAAACAAGAGGGGGCCGCTCGACGTACGGTTCGCCGACAAGGGTGGGCGTGAGCAGGTTGCCCCGCTGCATCATGTCCCACGTGACACCGAACGCGGTCGCGTCCTCGGTCTTCCACGGGTCATGCCCGACCAGACCGAGCACCACCCAGGCCGCGCACAGCAGCACCAGGCCGAATTGCTTCAGCGCCCGGAAGCGCCCGGATGGGTTCGATGCGGGAACGCTTTCCGCCGGCGCGGTAAACGGGCTGGGCTGCAACTGGCGGGGCATGCGAGGAAAGGTCCGATCAGCGCGGCGGTGGTGGAAAGAAAAAGGCAGCCGAAGCTGCCTTTTCGCGCGTAATCAGCCGGCGAGACTGCGGCTTCAGGCCGGCGTGGCGGACTTCGACGCGTAGCGCTGGCGGAATTTTTCCACGCGGCCAGCGGTGTCCATCACCTTCTGCTTGCCGGTATAGAACGGATGGCAGGCCGAGCATACCTCGACGTGCAGCGCCTTGCCGACGGTGGAGCGGGTGGCGAACGTGTTGCCGCAGCTGCACGTGACCTGGATTTCGGTGTACTTCGGGTGGATGTCGGTTTTCATGAAGTCCTCGCTGTCGCGGCCCACGCATCGGAGGAGTTACCCCGTGAGGATGCGCCCGGGCCCGAAACCGCATCCGGAGCATGACGCAACCGGGCGCGGCAAAACGGAAATTATGCCATTTCCGGGGCTTTACGGCAATCCGAAAAGCCCCGGAGCAGATAGATGCGGCCGACCCGGCGCACAGTCAAGGGGCTCTTCCCGCCAGCCTTAACCTCTTCGCATCGAATCGAAGAAGTCCGCGTTGCTCTTGGTCTGTTTCACCTTGTCGAGCAGAAACTCCATTGCTTCCAGCTCGTCCATCGGATAGAGCAGCTTCCGCAGGATCCAGATTTTCTGCAGGATGTCGGGCTTCAGCAGCAGTTCTTCCTTCCGGGTGCCGGAGCGATTGACGTTGATGGCCGGGTAGATCCGCTTCTCGGCCATGCGGCGGTCGAGGTGGATTTCCATGTTGCCCGTGCCTTTGAATTCCTCGTAGATCACGTCATCCATCCGCGATCCGGTATCGATCAGCGCGGTGGCGATGATGGTGAGGGAGCCGCCCTCCTCGATGTTGCGCGCCGCGCCGAAAAACCGTTTCGGCCGCTGCAACGCATTGGCGTCCACGCCGCCGGTGAGCACCTTGCCCGAGGCCGGCACCACGGTGTTGTAGGCGCGGGCGAGGCGGGTGATCGAATCGAGCAGGATCACCACGTCCTTCTTGTGCTCGACCAGGCGCTTCGCCTTTTCGATCACCATTTCGGCGACCTGAACGTGGCGCGTGGCGGGCTCATCGAAGGTGGAGGAAACGACTTCGCCGCGCACCGAGCGCTGCATCTCGGTCACTTCCTCGGGGCGCTCGTCGATGAGCAGCACGATGAGCATCACGTCGGGATGGTTGGCGGCAATAGAGTGCGCCACGTGTTGCAGCATCACCGTCTTGCCGGACTTGGGCGAAGAGACGAGCAGGCCACGCTGGCCTTTGCCGATCGGCGCCACGATGTCGATGATGCGGCCGGTGATGTTCTCCTCGGCCTTGATGTCCCGTTCGAGAACCAGGGCCTCGTCGGGAAAAAGCGGCGTCAGGTTCTCGAAAAGGATCTTGCTTTTCGCGTTCTCCGGCGGCTCGCCGTTGACCTTGTCGACCTTGACGAGGGCGAAGTAGCGCTCCCCATCCTTGGGTGTGCGGATCTCGCCTTCGATGGTGTCGCCCGTGTGCAGGTTGAAGCGGCGGATCTGGGAGGGCGAGATGTAGATATCGTCGGTGCCGGCGAGATAACTCGTATCAGGAGAGCGCAGGAAGCCAAACCCGTCGGGCAACACTTCGAGGGTACCGTCGCCGAATATGCTCTCGCCCTTTTTCGCCTGCTGCTTCAGCATGGCGAAGATGAGGTCGTGCTTGCGCATCCGGTTGGCGCCTTCGAGCT
>JBDUCE010000112.1:0-6875 GCA_040003635.1 Betaproteobacteria bacterium | reverse complement strand
TGGTGGCGGCGGCCCTGGGCGTTTTCGCCTACGTCACCGGCAACGCCGTGTTCGCGCGCTATCTCCAGTTTCCGTTCATCCCGGGGTCCGGCGAGCTGGCGGTCATTTGCGGAGCGCTCGCCGGCGCGGGCCTGGGCTTCCTCTGGTTCAACGCCTATCCGGCCGAAGTTTTCATGGGCGATGTCGGCGCGCTGGCGTTGGGCGGCGCACTGGGCACGATGGCGGTCATCACGCGGCAGGAGATCGTGCTGTTCATCATGGGCGGCGTCTTCGTGGTGGAAACACTGTCGGTGGTGGTGCAGGTTGCATCGTTCAAGATGACCGGCAAGCGGGTGTTCCGCATGGCGCCGATCCATCATCACTACGAGCTCAAGGGCTGGAAAGAGAATCAGGTCGTCGTGCGGTTCTGGATCATCACCATGCTGCTGGTCCTGTTCGGGTTGTCGAGTTTGAAATTGAGATGAGCCCGATGGTCCACTTCCTGGAGAAGCGCAATACCGTGGTGCTCGGCCTCGGCCTCACCGGGATTTCGCTTGCCCGTCATTTGCATTCGCGCGGCGCTCGGGTGCGGGTCGCCGACACCCGCGCCACACCGCCGTATCGTGAAGCATTGCGCGCCATCGCCTCGGACATCCCGCTTTTGACCGGGATATTCACCAGCGAAACGTTCGAGGGCGCGGAGCTCATTGCGATCAGCCCGGGGATACCCCGCGAGCATCCCGCCATCGTCGAAGCCGTGGCGCGAGGTGCCGAGCTCGTCGGCGATGTGGAACTCTTCGCGCGTGCGCTGCCGGCAGGGCAGAAAGTGCTTGCGATCACCGGCTCGAACGGCAAGACCACGGTAACCGCGCTGGCCGGGGCGCTGTGCCGGGCGGCCGGGCTTTCGACGGTGGTCGCCGGCAACATCGGTGACGCGGTGCTCGACGCGATTGCCGCAATCGATGCCGGCGCGGCGTGGCCCGACGTTTTCGTGCTCGAACTGTCGAGCTTTCAGCTGGAGTCGACGTCCACCCTCGCTCCCGTCGCCGCAACCGTGCTCAACGTTACCGAGAATCATCTCGACCGGTACGACGGCATGGACGCCTATGCGGCCGCCAAGGCGCGTATCTTTCACGGCGGCGGCATCCAGGTGCTCAACCGCGACGATCCTCGGTCCCTGGCCATGCGCCTGCCGGAGCGCGTGGTCGAAACGTTCGGGGTGGGCCTGCCTGCGCTCGAGGAGCAATGGGGATTGGTGCGGCGAGGCGACCATGACGGCGCGACCTGGCTTGCGCGCGGCGGCCAGCTGCTGCTGCCGGCGGCCGATCTCCGCCTGGTCGGGCGCCACAACGCGCTCAATGGGTTGGCAGCACTCGCGCTGGTGGCCGCCGTGGCGCCGATCCGCAAGAACGTTCTCGGCGCGCTGGCGGGCTTCGAAGGCCTGCCGCATCGCATGCAACGCATCGCGGACGCGGGCGGGATTCTGTTCGTCAATGACTCGAAGGGCACGACCGTCGCGGCAACATCGGTGGCACTGGAGGGACTCGGCCGTCCGGCCGTGCTGATCGCCGGCGGCGACGGCAAAGGCCAGGAGTTCCGCTCGCTCAAGCCCGCGGTCGACACGCACTGCCGAGCGGTGCTGCTGATCGGCCGCGATGCGGCGGCAATCGAGCGCGGCCTGGCTGGCAGCCCTGCGCACATCGAAAGGTGCGGCACGCTCGAGGCCGCCGCGCAGCGCGCGTTCGCACTCGCCCGACAGGGCGATGCCGTACTGCTCTCGCCTGCCTGTGCGAGCCTCGATCAGTTCACGAGTTATGTCGCGCGCGGCGACGCCTTCGCCGCCCTGGTCGACGCGCACCTCGGCGAGGCGGCGCATGCGTAAGCACGCCACCGCCACCGCGACCCTCGGGCGCCTGGTGGCGTTGCGCTCGATCGGCACCCTGGGTGCACTGCCGCGCAACCCGCGCACGATGCTGGCCTACGATGTTTCGCTCACATGGTCGACGCTGCTCCTGCTCGCCATCGGCCTGGTCATGGTTTATTCGGCCTCGATCGCCATGGCCGAAGCCTCGGCGCACACCGGATATCGCGCCTGGTATTTCCTGGTTCGGCACGGACTCTTTCTGTTCGCCGGTGCCATGGCGGCATTCGTGACGTTCCAGGTCCCCATGAAGGCCTGGTACCGGCTCGCGCCGTGGCTCTTTGTCATCGGCCTCGGCCTCCTGGTGCTGGTGCTGGTGCCGGGGATCGGCAAATCGGTCAACGGCTCCCGCCGATGGCTATCGATCGCCGTATTCAATCTGCAGCCGTCGGAATTCATGAAGCTCGCTGCGGTGCTCTATGCCGCGAGTTACGCCGTGCGGAAGGCCGCGTTGCTGCATGCCGAGCAACCGCTGCGGCAAACGCTGCTGCGCGGATTCCTGCCGCTTTTCGTAGTGATGTCGGTGACCGGCGGCCTATTGCTCCTCGAGCCGGACTTCGGCGCGTTCGTGGTGATCGTGGCGATCGCCTTCGGCGTGCTGTATTTGGGCGGCCTGGATTGGCGGCTCTTTCTTGGTTTGCTGTTGCTCCTGCCGTTCGCACTGGGCGCAGTGCTGGTGGCAGCGCCGTATCGGCTCC
Source organism: Betaproteobacteria bacterium (assembly GCA_040003635.1). Lineage (GTDB taxonomy): Bacteria > Pseudomonadota > Gammaproteobacteria > Burkholderiales > Casimicrobiaceae > CAIWHR01. The sequence goes on along the minus strand of JBDUCE010000112.1, from coordinate 4,277 downwards.
AGCGCCTGGTGGCCTTCCTCGATCCCTGGTCCGATCCCTTCGGCAAGGGTTACCAGCTTTCGCATTCGCTCATTGCGTTCGGCCGGGGCGAATGGTTTGGGGTCGGACTGGGCTCGAGCGTCGAAAAACTCATGTATCTGCCCGAGGCGCACACCGATTTTCTGCTGGCCGTCATTGCCGAGGAGCTTGGCTTCGCGGGAGTGGTGGTCGTGATCCTGCTCTTTGTCTGGTTGCTGTTCCGCGCCTATGGCATCGGGCGGCAGGCGGCACTGCTCGAGCGCCCGTTCGCGTCGCTGGCGGCACAAGGCATCGGGGTGTGGATGGGGGTGCAGGCCTTCATCAACATCGGCGTGAACATGGGCGTGTTGCCGACCAAGGGATTGACCCTGCCCCTCTTGTCCTTCGGCGGCAGCGGCATCGTCGCCAATTGCATCGCGGTTGCGATTCTGCTCCGCGTCGATTATGAGAGTCGCAGGCTGCTGCGGGGTTTCACGGTATGACCGGCACCGTGATGATTACTACCGGCGGTACCGGCGGCCATGTGTTCCCGGGCCTGGCCGTCGCCGCCAAGCTCGTGGCGCGCGGCTGGCGGGTGTTCTGGCTGGGCACCCGCGAGGGTCTTGAAGCTGCGCTGGTTCCGCAGCACGGCGTTGACTTCGAGGGCGTCTCGTTTCGCGGCATCCGCGGCAAAGGGTGGCGGCAGGTGGTCTTCGGCCCGGTCGCGTTGCTCGCCGCAACATGGCAGAGCCTTCGCATCCTGCGTCGTCGCGCCCCCGATGTGGTGCTCGGGCTCGGAGGCTTTGCTTCTTTTCCGGGTGCCGCGATGGCGGCAGTCACCGGCCGGCCTCTGGTGCTGCACGAATCCAATGCCGTGGCCGGGCTCGCCAATCGCATGCTCGCCTATGTTGCCGCGCGCATCCTGGTCGGCTTTCCCAACGCCTTGCGCGGGCGGCACGCGGCCAAGGTGGAGTGGGTGGGAAACCCGCTGCGCGATGGCATGACCCGGCTGCCGCCGCCGGAGGTGCGCTTCGCCGGGCGCGCCGGTACGACGCGGCTGCTGGTGGTGGGCGGCAGCCTCGGCGCTGCGGCGATCAACGCCTGCGTGCCGGCGGCGATTGCGTTGCTGCCCTCGGCCGAGCGGCCGCGAATTCTGCATCAGGCGGGCGCTCGTCACCTCGATACCGTCCGCGCATCGTACCTGCAGGCGGGCGTCGATGCGCAGTGTGTGGCCTTCATTGACGACATGGCGGCGCGTTATGGCGAGACCGATTTCGTCGTTTGCCGCGGCGGCGCCATGACCGTCGCCGAGCTTGCCGCCGTGGGCATTGGCGCCATCATCGTGCCACTGCCCGGAGCGATCGCCGACGAGCAAAGCGCCAATGCCCAGTTCCTGGTCGACGCGGGCGCTGCCATGAAAGTGGCGCAAGGCGATTTCACGCCGGAATGGCTTGCCGGATACCTTCGTGCACTGACTCGGGAGGAGTTGCTGGCGATGGCCGTTGCGGCGCAGTCCGTCGGGCGGCTCGATGCCGCCGACCGTGTCGCGGATGCTTGCATTGCCTTGGGTGCGACGAGATGAGGCACAAGGTAAAGCGCGTGCACTTTGTCGGCATCGGCGGTGCCGGCATGAGCGGCATTGCCGAAGTGCTGAACACCCAGGGCTATCAAATTTCCGGCTCCGATCTATCCCACAATGCCGCGACCCGGCGCCTCGCGGGTCTGGGGGTGACGATTTGCATCGGACATTCGGCAGGGCACGTGCGCGGTGCCGACGCGGTGGTCGTGTCCACGGCAGTCGCCGCCGATAACCCGGAGGTGCTGGCCGCGCGGGAGCACGCAGTGCCCGTGGTTCCGCGCGCGCTGATGCTGGCCGAGCTGATGCGGTTGAAGCAGGGCATCGCGGTGGCGGGCACCCACGGCAAGACCACCACCACGAGTCTTATCGCCTCCGTCCTGGCCGAAGGGGGGCTCGACCCGACCTTCGTCATCGGTGGCCGTCTGCTCTCCGCCGATGCCAATGCGCGGCTGGGCACCGGCGAATTTCTGGTGGCAGAAGCCGATGAATCCGACGCCTCGTTTCTGTATCTGCAGCCGGCGCTTGCGGTGATCACGAATATCGACGCCGATCACATGGAGACCTACGACCACGACTTCGGGAAACTCAAAAAAGCGTTCGTGGACTTTGCGCAGCGCCTGCCGTTTTATGGGGTCGCGGTGCTTTGCCACGACGACGCCAATGTGCGCGAGATCATGCCTTCGATCGCCAAGTCGATTCTGACCTACGGTTTGGACGAAGGGGCGCAGTTGCGCGCGGTCGACGTCGTCAACGTCGATGGGCGCATGCATTTCATCGTGCGCGGCAAGGGCCGCCCGGATTGCGCAATGCAATTGAACCTGCCCGGCGATCACAACGTGCGCAATGCGCTGGCCGCGATCGCGGTGGGCCACGAGGCCGGCGTGGCCGATGCCGCGATTGCGAAGGCGCTCTCCGAGTTCACCGGCGTCGGCCGGCGCTTCCAGCGGCTCGGGGAGATCGCGTTCGAAGGCGGCACGTTCACCCTCATCGATGACTACGGGCATCACCCGGTCGAAATGGCGGCGACGATCGCGGCTGCGCGCGCGAGTTTTCCGGGCCGTCGCCTGGTACTCGCCTTCCAGCCGCATCGCTACACCCGAACACGGGATCTGTTCGAAGATTTTGTGAAGGTGCTGCCGACGGTCGACGTCCTGGTGCTGGCGGAGGTGTATCCGGCGGGCGAGGCGCCGATCGTCGCTGCCGATGGCCGCGCGCTCGCTCGCGCGCTGCGCGTCGGCGGCAAGATCGAACCGGTATTCGTCGAATCGGTGGGCGACATGGTCGCTGCCTTGCGCGGCGTGATGCGGCCCGGTGACGTCGTGGTGACGATGGGGGCCGGCTCGATCGGACAAGTACCGGCACAGCTGGCGGCCGGCACATGATGATGAACGACGTTCCCGCTTCGTCGTTGTTGCGCGGCGAGCTCAAGCGCGACGAGCCTCTTGCCCGGTACACCACCTGGCGTTGCGGGGGCCGCGCGCAACGTCTCTACCAGCCGCATGATCGCGCCGACCTGGCGACTTTCATCGCTGCGCTTCCCTTCGACGAGCGGGTGAGCGTCATCGGGCTGGGCAGCAACCTGCTCGTGCGCGATGGTGGCTTGCGCGGCACCGTGATCGTGCTGCATCCGTCGCTTTCCACCCTGGAAGTACGCGACGGACTGGTCTACGCAGAGGCTGGTGTCGCGAGTCCCAAGCTGGCGCGCTTTGCGGCGATGCATGGATTGGCCGACGCCGAGTTTCTTGCCGGCATCCCGGGCACGGTGGGCGGGGCTCTGGCGATGAACGCCGGATGCTACGGCGGCGAGACGTGGCGGTTCGTTGCGCGTGTCGAGGTGCTGACACGCGCCGGGGTCTTCGAGCATCGCCCGCCTTCCGAGTACGCCGTCGGTTATCGCAGCGTGCGCCGCGCCGACGGCACCGATCCCGTCGGCCTTTTCACCTCGGCGATGTTCGCCTTTCCCTCCGGCGACTCCGGGATCGCGCGCGAGCGCATCCGCGCCCTGCTGAAGCGGCGCATCGCGACCCAGCCGCTCGAGCTCCCGAACGCGGGCAGCGTTTTTCGCAATCCGCAGGGCGACCACGCGGCGCGGCTCATCGAGGCGTGCGGTCTCAAAGGCTACGCGGTCGGCGGCGCACGCGTATCGGAGAAGCACGCGAACTTCATCGTGAACCCGCACGGACAGGCCAAGGCTGCGGACATCGAAGCCATCATCGGGCATGTGCGCACGACCGTCAGCGCCATCACCGGCATCGTGCTCGAGCACGAGGTACGCATCATTGGCGATGCGGTGCAAGGCGGCAATGGCTGACCTACGGCAGGAATTCGGGAGAGTGGCAGTGCTGATGGGGCAAGCCCGACTCGGTGACGCGGAGCGGCCGGTGCGGGAGGGCGAAGCAGCCGCCCGTGCGCCGGTCGTGCGAGGGAAGCATGAGTAGCGGCCAGCAGGAATTCGGGAAAGTGGCAGTGCTGATGGGCGGCCCCGGCTCCGAACGCGAGATCTCGTTCCTGTCCGGGAACGCGGTGCTGGCCGCGTTGCGCGGCCGCGGCATCGACGCGCATGCGTTCGATCCCGTGGAACGGCCGGTATTCGAGCTGAAGGACGCGGGATTCGCCCGCGTGTTCATCGCCCTGCACGGACGCTTCGGCGAAGACGGCACCGTGCAGGGCGCGCTCGAAGCCCTGCGCATTCCATACACCG
>JBDUCE010000111.1:0-6913 GCA_040003635.1 Betaproteobacteria bacterium | reverse complement strand
ATGACGATCTCGTCACCGGTCAAACCTACCTGACCGGCGCCGCGAACGCGATCGACGCCTACGGCGCGTGGGATATCACCACCGGTGCGTCGACGACGGTGGTGGCGGTGGTGGATACCGGCTACCGGCCTCACGCCGATCTCACGGGTCGGCTCCTGCCCGGTTACGACTTCATCCGCGATCCCGCGGTGGCGAACGATGGCGACGGACGCGATGCCGACGCGTCGGATCCGGGCGACTGGGTCACGCCAGCCGAAGCCGGTACCGATCTCTTCAAGGGGTGCGACGCCAGGAACAGTGCGTGGCATGGCACCGGGGTGGCCGGCATCATTGCTGCGAATACCGATAACCGCGCGTGGGTGGCGGGCATCGATTGGCAGGCGAAGATCCTTCCGGTGCGCGTACTCGGCAAGTGCGGCGGCTACACCTCCGACATCATCGATGGTATCGCGTGGGCGTCAGGGCTCTCGGTTCCGGGCGCGCCGGTCAATGTGACCCCGGCCGACGTCATCAACCTGAGTTTGGGTGGCCCAGGAAGCTGCTCGCCGGCCGAGCGCAACGCCATCGCGGCAGCACTGGCCTTCGGGCACACCAAAGCCATTGTGGTAGCCGCGGGTAACGAGAGGGAGGACGCCGGCAACCACGCTCCGGCGAATTGCCCCGGCGTCATCACCGTGGCCTCGACCACCACGGCGGGCATGCTGGCGATTTACAGCAACTACGGGAGCACGATCACGCTTTCCGCGCCGGGCGGGCAATATGCACCGGACGAGGGGCTGGACGGCATCCTGGTGCTTTCCAATGCGGGCAGGACGACACCGACCACCGACAGCTTCCGCGACCGCGGCGGCACGAGTTTCGCAGCGCCCATGGTGTCCGGGGTCGTCGCCCTCATGCTCGCCGTCAATGCGAAGCTCGACCCGGACCAGATTCGATCGCTCCTGCTCGCAACTTCACGGCCATTTCCGCTGGAATCGAGTTGCGCAACGGCGATTTGCGGGGCCGGTATCGTCGACGCGCGCGCGGCCGTTGCCGCGGCGCAAGCGACCGCCGTACCGGCGGGGACGGTCGGGGTCATCGAGTATTACAACGCGTCCCTCGATCACTATTTCATCACCTGGATCGCCGGTGAAATCGCCGCCCTTGACGCGGGCACGCTCATTCGCGGCTGGCAGCGCACGGGCGTCATCTTCAGTGTCTACCCCGGCGGGCGGTCGGGCAGCTCGCCGGTCTGCCGCTTCTATATTCCGCCCGCGTACGGCAACTCGCATTTTTTCGGGCGCGGTACCGACGAATGCGGCGAGACAACAATGCGCAACCCGGCGTTCGTGCTCGAATCCGCCGAGTTCATGGATGTGGTCCTTCCCCTCGGAGGCGTGTGCCCCGCCGGCACGCAGCCGGTCTATCGCGTGTTCAGCAATCGGCCGGATGTGAACCATCGTTATATGACCGATTCCGCGATCCGCGACCAGATGGTGGCACGCGGCTGGCTGGCCGAGGGGGATGGACCCGATCGCGTCGTGATGTGCTCACCGCGTTGACGCGTGCCCGGGCATCCGGCCGGCGCCTCGCCGCGGTTACCTGCGCTTGCCTTGCGCCGGCCGCTTGGAGGCCTGTTTCGAGGTCTGTTTGACGGGTGTTTTCGCGGCGGTTTTGCGTGCGCCCGCCTTGGCGGTGACGGTCGGCGTCTTGGCGGCCGTTGCGCTGCTGCTGCGCGGAGCGGCGCCGGGCGTGCGCGTGCGCTTGGTGCCGGCGCGTTTCACGGTCTTGGCGGAAAGGGTTTTGGCGACGCCGGTGCTCGCGCCCGTCGCGCGCCGTGCTGCCGGCGCGCGGGCCCTGGGCGACTCGGTGCCGCCGTCACGGTGGACCTTGGCGGCGAGCAGCGCGAGCGCATCCTCGAGGGTGAGGGTATTCACCTGGTCGCGATCGGTGACGGTCGCATTGACCTTGCCGTGTTTAACGTACGGACCATAGCGGCCGGAATGCAATTCCACGGGCTGCTGGTCCTTCGGATGCGCGCCGAGCATACGCAACGCCGCGCCGCCGCGCGCCGCGCGCGGACCGAGTCCCTTGGCCGCCTTCGCTTCGAATTCGAAACCGATCTTGCCGTCGGGCTGCCGCACCAGGAACGCCGAGAAGCCGCGGCGTGTCCGCGCCGACACGAACTGCAGGAGATCCGTCTTGCCGCTCGCCAGCAGCTTTTGCATTTGCTCGCGCTCGATCGGGCGTTGCAGGATCATGCGGCCGGAGCGGAAGTCGCAGGTCTTGTCCGGACCCACCGCCTTCTCGCACACATACGCCTGGGGCAATTCGAACACCCGTGACTGGCATTTGGGACAAGGCCCGAGCGACTCCTGGCCGGTGAAATCAGGCGCTTCACCGTCCTCTTCGCCGGCACTCTGGCCGAAGTCGAAGCTCACTTCGTTGGCGTCACTCAACTTGATCGATGCGGTAAAGGGGCGGCCCAGGCGGCTGCGAAACCCTTCGAGCGGCCCGACCTGCCGCGTGTCCAATAGCGTCTCCGCTTCGGACGCTTCGAGCTGCCGTCCGCCCATGATCTTCCAGAAGCCGAAGTCGCACTTCTGGCATTGGAACTTCTTGTAGTTCTCGTGCACCTCGCCGCCGCATTTGGGGCAGGGCGCGGAAAGCGTCGCGAAGTCCCCGGGAATCGTGTCGCTTTCGTAATTCTTCGCCTGGCCGACGATGTGACGGGTCATGGCGATGATCTCGCGCATGAAGTCCGCGCGTGGCAGCTTGCCGTGCTCCATCTGTGCCAGCTTGAATTCCCATTCGGCGGTGAGCTCCGGCGAGAACAGCTCGGGCACCCCGAGACCACGCAACAAGGCGATGACCGAGAACGCCTTGGCCGTGGGAACGAGCTCCTTGCCCTCGCGATAGATGTATTTTTCCTGCAGCAGGCCTTCAATGATCTGCGCCCGCGTGGCGGGCGTGCCGAGTCCCTTCTCGCGCATTGCTTCGCGCAACTCCTCGTCGTCGATGAGCTTGCCCGCGCCTTCCATGGCGGACAGCAACGTGGCTTCGTTCAAACGCGCCGGCGCACGCGTGGTATTGGCGACCGCCTCCACCTTTTCCGTGCGCACGCGCTCACCGGCCGCGACCGGGGCGAGCGTGCCTTCCTCGCCCTGCGCCTCGCGTCCATACACCGCGAGCCATCCTGGATTGACGAGCACCTTGCCGTCCGACTTGAACGGCTCGCCGGCGACGCGCGTGATGCGGGTCGTCAGCAAATACTCGGCAGGCGGATAGAACGCCGCGATGAAACGCTTGACCACGAAGTCGTAGAGCTTCGCCTCGAGCTCGTTCAAGTGCTTCGGCGCGACCAGGGTCGGAATGATGGCGAAGTGGTCCGAGACCTTGGCGTTGTCGAAGATCCGCTTGTTCGGCCGGATCCATTTGGATTTCAGCACCTGTCGCGCGAAGCCCCCGTACGCGTTGGTCTCGCGCAACGCTTCCATGGTCGCATTGACCGTGCCGATGTAATCCTCGGGCAGGGCGCGGGAATCGGTGCGCGGATAGGTCAGCACCTTGTGTTTTTCGTAGAGGGCCTGGGCGAGGGAGAGCGTGGTGCGGGCCGACAAGCCGAAGCGGCCATTGGCTTCGCGCTGCAGGCTGGTGAGATCGTAGAGCAGCGGCGCGCCCTGGCTCGACGGCTTCGATTCCTCGCTGACGATGCCGGGCTGGCCCGTGCATTGGTCGACCAGCGCGCGGGCTCGGGCTTCGTCCCACAGCCGCTCCGCACGTGCATCCGGATCGTCTTCCGGCTTTTTGAACGCTTCGTCGAACCATCGTCCGTTGTACTCGCCGCCGCTGCCCAGGAAAGTGCCCAACACCTCCCAATAGCCGCGCGGCTTGAATGCGCGGATCTTTTCCTCGCGTTCGACCAGGATCGCAAGGGTGGGCGTTTGCACGCGGCCGACGGTCGTCAATTGGAAGCCGCCCGACTTCGAGTTGAACGCGGTCATGGCGCGGGTGCCGTTGATACCCACCAGCCAATCCGATTCCGATCGGCACACGGCGGCATCGGCGAGCGGGCGCATCTGCTCGCCGGTGCGCAGCCGCTCGAAGCCTTCCCGGATCGCGGCCGTGGTCATCGACTGCAACCACAAGCGCTTGATCGGTTTGTTGGCTTTCGCGTATTGAACAATGTAGCGAAAGATGAGCTCGCCTTCGCGCCCGGCGTCGCAGGCGTTGATGAGCCCATCGACTTCCTTGCGCTTGATGAGCTTCAGCAGCGTCTTCAGGCGGTTCTCGTTTTTCTCGATCGGCTTCAATGCAAAGACCGAGGGGATCGCGGGCAGATGGGCGAAAGTCCATTTGCCGCGCTTCACCTCTTCTTCCTCCGGCATGCCGATCTCGAGGAGGTGCCCGACCGCCGAGGAGAGGAGGTAATGGTCGCTCTCGAAATAATCGTCGTGGCGAGAGAAACCCCCCAACGCCTTGGCGATGTCGGATGCAACAGAAGGTTTCTCGGCGATGATGAGGCGTTTAGGCATGCGTGGCGGCTTGTCGAAAGAGCGGCAGATAGTACCCAAGGTGTTGAAGCCGGGGCAAGGAAACGTTTGGGCGAGGCAGCCCAACGCGTGTAAGCGGCCGCGCCGGTGCGGGCGCCCACACTCGCGCCGGCACGCGAGCCAACGCGCGGCCGTCGCAAACTTGCGACCTGCGCCTTACAAGATGGGGATCGCGCGCCTGAGAGCCAAGCCCGCGGGGCTGCGTCGCCGTCGCGCCAGCGCTAACTGCGGCGTTGCCAGCAGCCGCCCGCGACGGCAGCCACGCGGCCATCCAGTTCGAGCAGGGTCAATGTGGCCACGACGTTGTTGGCTTCGAGTGTCGAGCGCACGACAATGGCATCCACCGCCAATGTTTCGTGACCGAGGGCCGCCAACACGGCGACGGCGTCGGGATCATCGGGGCGTGGCCCGGTCACCGATAAGGGCGAAGGGTGGGTGGGTACGCTTACATCGATACCCGGCAGGCGCAACTCTTCCAGGATGTCCTGTGCGGTTTCGACCAGCTTCGCGCCCTCGCGGATCAGCTTGTGACAACCCCGGGCAAAGGGCGAATGGATCGATCCGGGGAGCGCGAACACCTCGCGCCCCTGCTCGCCTGCAAGCCGTGCCGTGATGAGGGAGCCCGAGGAAAGCGTCGCCTCCACGACCAGGAGACCACGGGAGAGGCCGCTGATCAGGCGGTTACGTCGCGGAAAGTTCGAGGGCAAGGGCGGCGTACCCGGCGCGAACTCGCTGATGATGAGTCCGCTTTCGGCAATCGCGTGGGCGAGGTCACGATTGCGGGCGGGATAAACGCGATCCGGTCCGGTGCCGATGACCGCGATCGTGCTCCCGGGGCCTGCGAGGCCGCCGCGATGGGCGGCCGCATCGATGCCCAGCGCCAATCCGCTCACGATGGTCATCCCCGCATGGGACAGCGCCTTGGCGAACGCCTCGGCGTCGGCACGCCCTTGCGGGGTGGCGTTGCGGCTGCCCACGATTGCCATGCCGGGGCGACCCAGAAGGGCGACGTCGCCGATGGTGTAGAGCACCGGCGGCGGATCGCCCGTCTCGAGCAGCGACGCGGGGTATTGCGCATCGTCCCAGGCCAGGAGGCCGTGTGCGCCCTCCGCGAGCCAGTCAAGCGTTGCCTGCAGGCGCTCCGCCGGAGGTCCGGCAGTGAGCGCCTTCTCGGCGGCGGGGGTGGTGTAGGCACGTCGATGCGCCGGCCGCGCATCGAGCAGCGCTTCAGGGGAGCCGAACGCCCGCAGCAGCTTGACCAGCGCGCGCGACGGTACGCCGCTGGCGTGCAGCCGCACCCAAGCGCTGGCCCGGGCATCGATCTTCATGGGGCAAGCGCAGGGTGCGCTTTGGCTACGGCTGCCGCACCCAGTCGCCGATGTCGACGGGGTCCGTGGTGTTCAGGACCAGGCCGTACGCCACACGATCGAACACCCGGAATACGAAGACCAGACCGGAGCGCTCGTCGGGCACCTGCACAAACCGGTCGGGCTGGACAAATTTCGCTATTTCCGCGAGCTGAACGATCCGATCCGGCTCCTTGGACGGGCGCGGGTCGGGGATCGGTGCCACGACCCGGTAAATCGCCAGCACCGAGCCGACATCCAGCCCGTCGCGCGCACCCTTGTCCAAAGTCACGACCCAGCCGCGTCCAATTTCGCTGGAGTTCGGGCCGGCGGCAATGATCTGGCCACTGACGGAACGCTGGGGCGGGTGAGGCACATAGTTCAGAATCTGCTCGCGAGGTGCCGGCACCAGGCGATCGCCGACTTGTATCTCCTCCCGGGCGCCCGCAATCCGCGCGGTGGAAACCTCGGCATAGCGCTCGATCCGGGCGGTGCCCAGGAACCGCTGCTCGTGGCCGAGAACTTCCCCGGTCTGCGGCGACCTCAGGGTGAGGCCCGGCCGGTAGATGAACCAGACATCGCCGCGGGCAGGATCGATGCCGGTCACATAGACGACATCGTTTTGCCCGCGCACCACGCGCTTGTCCTTGCCGGCAATGATTTCGGCGGCATCGGCCAGTCCCTCCGGGCCGGTAATGAGTGGCTCGGTGAGATAGGGCTCGATGTCGCCCGAGGGGATGCTGGGAATGGCTTCGGAGGCGAGCGGCGAAACTCGCACCCCGGGCGAGAGTCTTACCACCGGGCGCTCGATGGTGAGGCGCGGCAAACCGCTGGTCCCGCCGTCGGGTCCGCCGGTGCGGTCGAGCACCACCACGTCACCTGGGTAGATCCAATGCGGATTCCTGATCTGGTCGCGGTTCAACCGCCAGATCTCCGGCCAGCGCCAAGGGTCCTTCAAAAACTTGCTGGCGATGCCCCAGAGAGTGTCTCCTTTTTGCACGGTATAGCGCTCGGGAGCCCGGGGATTGACCACGA
>JBDUCE010000110.1:0-6971 GCA_040003635.1 Betaproteobacteria bacterium | reverse complement strand
GCGGCAAGGCGGTGCGCTTCGACGAGAACGACGTGCGGCCGATGGGCCGCAACGCCCACGGCGTGCGCGGGATGGCGCTCGACGAGGGCCAGCAGGTCATCTCGATGCTGGTGGCCGAAGACGAAGCCCAGTCGGTGTTGACCGCTACCGAGAACGGATTCGGCAAGCGCACGCCGATCGTCGAATACACGCGCCACGGCCGCGGCAGCAAGGGCATGATTGCGATCCAGCAAACGGAACGTAACGGGCAGGTGGTAGCCGCGGCCCTGGTGCGACCCGAAGACGAGGTCATGCTGATCTCCAACCGTGGCGTGCTGATCCGCACCCCGGTCGCTGCCATTCGCGAGATGAGCCGCTCCACCCAGGGTGTCACCCTCATCAATCTCGGCGAGGGCGAAAAGCTCGCCGGTCTCGAGCGCGTGGTCGAAACCGAGGACGACGCCGAAGCCTGACAGCCCCGACATCCCATCGCGCCCATGAGCTCCCCGACCGAACCCGACGCGTCCGGCGTCGACGCCAGCGACCCAGCGCTGGCGGGTCATCGCGCCGCGATCGACGCCATCGATCGGGAAATTCTCGAGCGGCTGAATGCACGGGCGACGCACGCGCAGGCGATCGGCACCCTCAAGGGCAGTGGCCCCGCCTACCGTCCCGAGCGCGAGGCGCAAGTACTCGGGCGGTTGCTCGCGCAGAATCGCGGCCCGCTGGCCGACGAGTCGGTGGCGGGCGTGTTCAGGCAGGTGATGTCTGCCTGCCTGGCACTCGAGCAGCCGCTGCGCATTGCCTACCTGGGTCCCGCGGGCACGTATTCGCACGCAGCGGTGGCGAAACATTTCGGCGACTTCGTGAGTGCCGAGCCGTGCGCGAGCATCGACGAGGTGTTTCGAGCCGGGGAAAGCGGCCAGGCGGATTATGCCGTGGTGCCGGTCGAGAATTCGACCGAAGGCGTCGTCGGCCGCACCCTCGATCTCATGTGCCAGACGCGGCTCTCGATTTGCGGGGAGATCAAGCTGCGCGTGCGGCAGAATCTGCTGAGCAATGCCGCCGCCCTCGCCGAAATCACCCGGATTTACTCTCATGCCCAGTCGCTGGCGCAATGCGTGCAGTGGCTTGCCGTGCATCTTCCCGCGCTCCCGCGTATCGCGGTGGCGAGCAACGCGGAGGCGGCGCGACTCGCTGCCCGCGAACAGGGTGCGGCGGCGATCGCCGGCGAGAACGCCGCGGCCATCTACGGCTTGAGCATCATGGCGCAAAACATCGAGGACGAGCCCAACAACACCACCCGGTTCTGGGTGCTCGGACGCCATCCGGTACCGCCCAGCGGGCGCGACGAGACCTCACTCGTGATGTCGGCGCCCAATCGCCCGGGCGCAGTTCACGCCTTGCTGGAACCACTGGCGACCCACGGCGTATCGATGTCGCGGCTGGAATCACGGCCGGCCCGCACGGGCCTGTGGGAGTACCTCTTCTTCGTCGACCTGGAGGGCCATGCCACGGATCCCAAGGTCGCGCAGGCTCTGGCTGAACTGCGGCATAAAGCGCCATTTATCAAGCTATTGGGTTCTTATCCTGCGGCTGTTTATTAAGGTTAATCGATGCCCGCACCGGCCCCCCGACGTCACTTGCAGGAGCCCGCAGTCCGCGCGCCGGAGCACGTGCGCAATATCGCGCGCTATCTGCCCGGCAAGCCTATTCCCGAGCTCGCCCGCGAGCTCGGGCTGGAAGCGCAAACCATCATCAAGCTTGCATCCAATGAAAACCCACGGGGCCCGAGCCCGGCGGTGCGCGCCGCGATCCGCGCTGCCACCGAGGAGCTCTGCCGGTACCCCGATGGCGACGGCTTTTTGCTCAAGGCCGCGATTGCGACGCGCCACGCCATTGCGCCCGAGCGACTCGTGCTGGGCAACGGTTCCAACGACATCCTCGAGCTCGTGACCCAGGCATTCCTGCTCCCCGGCCAGCGCACGGTGTACTCGCGCCACGCGTTTGCGGTCTATCCGCTGGCCACCCAGGCGCGTGGGGGCATCGGCATCGAAGTCGCGGCGCAGGCGGATCTCGGTCACGATCTCGATGCAATGCGGCGCGCGATCACCGGGGACACCCGCATCGTGTTCGTCGCCAATCCCAACAACCCCACCGGCACCTGGCTGCGCCCGGAAGCCGTTACCGCCTTTCTGGAAGCGGTGCCAAACGACGTGCTGGTGGTGCTGGACGAGGCTTACAACGAGTATCTCGCGCCCGAGCAGCATGCCCCGAGCAGCGCATGGATCGCGCGTTACCCTAACCTGATTGTTTCGCGCACGTTTTCGAAGGCCTATGGACTGGCCGCGTTACGCGTGGGTTTCGGGATCATGCATCCGGGCATCGCGGACATGCTCAATCGCGTGCGCCAGCCGTTCAATGTGAATGCATTGGCCCAGGCCGCGGCGGTGGCGGCGCTAGCCGATCGCGACTATGTCGATGAAAGCCGGGCGCTCAACCGGCAAGGCATGGCGCAACTGGAGCAGGGCCTGGGCGCCCTGGGCCTCACCTGGGTGCCTTCGCATGCCAATTTCGTGCTGGTGCGCGTCGGCGATGGCGCGGGCGTGTATCAGCGTCTGCTGCACCAGGGCGTGATCGTGCGTCCCGTCGCCAATTACGGCCTGCCCGAATACCTGCGTATCACCATCGGCCTGCCGGAAGAAAACGCGCGCTTCCTCGCCGCACTTGCGGTGGCGCTGCGCGCTTGAACCCGGTGTGGCCGTGACCAGCCCGCCGACCGCGTTGCGCATCGACAAACTGGTCGTCGTTGGCGTGGGGCTGATCGGCGGGTCCTTCGCACTGGCACTTCGCGCGGCGAATGCGGTCGGCGAGATTGTCGGCGTCGGCCGCACCCGGCCCAATCTCGATCTCGCCCGCGCCCGCGGCATCGTCGATCGGACCTGCACGCTTGACGAGCCGTGGACGGCAGAGCTCGCCGATGCCGACCTCGTGCTGCTGGCCACCCCCGTCGCCCAGTTGCCGGGCCTCTTCGCGCACATCGCCGGCGGCATCGGACCGGCGACGGTCGTTACCGATGCCGGGAGCACCAAGCAGGATGTGATTGCCGCCGCCCGGTCGACACTCGGTGCGAAGTTGCGGCGCTTTGTCCCGGCGCATCCGATCGCGGGAACGGAGCACAGCGGCGCCGTCGCCGCCATCGCGACGCTGTTTGCCGAACGCAACGTCGTGCTGACTCCGCTGGCTGAAACCGACGCCGCTGCCGCGATGCTGGTCGACGACGCTTGGCAGGCCACCGGTGCGCGCACGCGCCGCCTCGATCCTGCGCTTCACGATCGCATCTTCGCCGCGGTCAGCCACTTGCCGCACCTGCTGGCGTTCGCGCTGGTCGAGGAGCTCTCGATGCGTCCCGACGCGGAGAATATCTTCGCGTTCGCGGCCAGCGGGTTTCGTGATTTCACCCGCATCGCGGCCGGGTCGCCCGAAATGTGGCGCGACATTGCGATGGCCAATCGCGCCGCGCTGCTCGCCGAGGTTGCCGCTTACCGGACCCAGCTCGATCGTATTGCGGCCATGATCGAGGCAGGCGACGATACTGCGCTGCACGCGGTGTTCACCCAGGCGAGCGAGGCACGACGCGCGTGGGGACGTGAGCACGCCCACGACGTCCCCGCCGACGGTCCCCGCGCAACATGAGCTCGACGCCGATTGTTGCCGAATCGAGCGCGACGCTCGATCTGCCGGCGGTCTCGCACGCGCAAGGCCAAGTGCGATTGCCGGGTTCCAAGAGCATCTCCAACCGGACGTTGCTGCTCGCGGCACTCGCCGCTGGCGACACCGCTTTGCGCGGCCTGCTGCACGCCGATGATGTGACCGTCATGATCGATGCGCTGAGGGCATTGGGCGTAGCAATCGACGGACCGGATGGCGCCGGCAATTGCACGGTTCACGGCACCGGTGGAAGGTTTCCGGTGCGCGAGGCGGCGTTGTTCCTGGGCAATGCCGGCACTGCCTTTCGCCCGCTGACTGCAGCCCTCGCCCTGAGCCATGGCGATTACGTCCTGCGCGGCGTGTCGCGCATGCATGAGCGCCCCATCGGCGATCTGGTGGATGCACTGCGCCTGCTGGGGGCGAATATCCGCTATCTCGGGCAGCCCGGCTTTCCACCGCTGGCCATCGACACGGCAGCGGCGCTGTCGGCCGGGGCGCAGGTGGTGCCGATTCGCGGCGATGTGTCGAGCCAGTTTCTATCCAGCCTGCTGATGGCCCTGCCGCTATTGACCGCACGCAGCCAGGCGTCCGTGACCGTCGACGTCATTGGCGGGCTCATCTCCCAACCGTATGTCGCGATCACGACCAAGCTCATGCGCCGCTTCGGTGTCATCGTCGAGCAGGGCGACGCGCGCTATGTAGTGCCCGCCGCCGCGCACTATGCAAGCCCGGGCACGGTGGTGGTGGAAGGAGACGCTTCCGGCGCTTCGTATTTCCTGGCAGCCGGCGTCATCGGCGGTGGACCGGTGCGGGTGATCGGCGTCGACCGCCGATCGATCCAGGGCGACGTCGCGTTTGCGGACGTGCTCGCGCGGATGGGCGGCGACATTCGCGGTGGCGAGGGGTGGCTCGAAGCACATGGGGGTGCCGCCCTGGAAGGCGCCACGATCGATTGCATGGCGATCCCCGATGCGGCAATGACCCTTGCCGTGGTGGCGCTGTTCGCGCGCGGACCCACGCTGCTCACCCAGATCGGAAGCTGGCGGGTCAAGGAAACCGATCGTATCGCGGCCATGGCCACCGAATTGCGCAAGCTCGGCGCCGCAATCGACGCCGGCGATGATTTCATGCGTATCACCCCGCCCCAACATCTGCAGCCCGCCACGATCGATACCTACGACGACCATCGCATCGCCATGTGCCTTGCGCTCGCGAGCCTCGGCAACGTGGCGATCCGCATCAATGACCCGGGTTGCGTGCGCAAGACCTATCCTGATTTTTTTGCGGCGTTTGGCGCGCTCACCGTGCCAATGGCGGGATGAGTTGCTCTATGCGCCGTCGCGTGAAACTGGACTATTGAGAGCATTTCGCCCATGCCGATTCCCATCATCGCCATCGACGGTCCCGCCGCATCGGGCAAAGGCACCGTGGCTGCGGCGGTGGCGAGGGCACTGGGGTTTCACCTTCTCGACAGCGGTGCCCTCTATCGCCTCGTCGCCCTGAAGGCGCTGCAGACGCACGCAGGGCTTGACGACGCGGTCACCCTGGCAACGCTCGCGCATCAATTGCAAGTGCGATTCACCGATGGGCGCATCCTGCAGGATGCAGACGACGTGACCGAAGCGATCCGCGCCGAGCCGGTAAGCGAGGCCGCGTCGCGCGTGGCCGTGCATCCTGCCGTGCGCCAGGCGCTCTTCGACCGGCAGCGGGCGTTTCGGGAGCCCCCGGGGCTCGTTGCCGATGGCCGCGACATGGGAACGGTGATCTTTCCGGAAGCCTCGCTCAAGGTCTATGTCACCGCCACGCCCGAGGAACGCGCAAGGCGGCGGCATAAGCAGTTGATCGAAAAAGGAATCTCGGTTACCATTGACGGTCTTTTGCGTGATATTCGGGAACGCGACGCGCGCGATGCCGGGCGGGTAGCAGCACCACTCGAGCCGGCCCCTGACGCTCTCGTTCTGGATACCACCCGCCTGTCGCCCGGTGATGCTGTCGATTTCGTGCTCAGGCAGTTTCGGGCCATCACCAGCGAGGGGCAGCAACAAAGGTAAGCAACGGGCACCGGCGCGTCGTTGATCCATCGCCGACTGACCGCCAGCAGTTTGACCACCGTAGACCCAACCGCAGTTGACTCACCCGCAGTTGCAGTGACCGGCCCGCAGTCGCCTCCCCGTACCTGATGTCCGCGGGCAGGCAGTCCCGAGGGCAATGAAGCAGCACCAGGTCGTCCCGACGCTTTAGCCGGCGCAGGGGACGGTTTTTGACAATCAACCCGCGGCACGAGAAACAGGGTTCTCGCGGCCGGCGGCTTTGACTAAAGAGGGACCCAACCCATATGGCTACCGCCACCCAAAGCACCATTCCCAGCACGCCTGCCGCAACACCTCCGGGCGGCATGGAAGATTTCGCAGCATTGTTCGAAGAGTCGCTCTCCCGGCAGGAGATGCGCCAGGGCGAGCTCATCACCGCCGAAGTCGTTCGCGTCGACTACAACGTCGTCGTCGTCAACGCCGGCTTGAAATCCGAGAGCTTCATCCCGATCGAGGAATTCAAGAACGACAAGGGTGAAATCGAGGTTAAGCCCGGCGATTTCGTGATTGTCGCGATCGAAAGCCTCGAAGACGGCTATGGCGAGACCCGCCTGTCGCGCGACAAGGCGAAGCGTCTCAAGGCCTGGCACGACCTGGAAGCCGCAATGGAGCAGGGCACCGTGGTCTCCGGGCTGGTGACGGGCAAGGTCAAGGGGGGTCTCACGGTCATGGTCAACGGCATCCGCGCATTTCTGCCCGGCTCGCTGGTCGACATCCGCCCGGTCAAGGACACGATGCCGTTCGAGGGCAAGGCGCTCGAGTTCAAGGTCATCAAGCTCGATCGCAAGCGCAACAACGTCGTGGTCTCGCGCCGCGCCGTGCTCGAGGCGAGCCTCGGCGAGGAACGCGAAAAGCTGCTGTCGACGCTGCAGGAAGGCGCGACGGTCAAGGGCATCGTCAAGAACATCACCGATTACGGCGCGTTCGTCGATCTCGGCGGCATCGATGGCCTGTTGCACATCACCGACCTGGCCTGGCGGCGCGTCAAGCATCCGTCGGAAGTCCTGGCCGTCGGCGATGAAGTAACCGCCAAGATCCTCAAGTTCGACCAGGAAAAGAACCGTGTGTCGCTGGGCATGAAGCAGCTCGGGGAAGACCCGTGGGTCGGCCTCGGTCGCCGGTATCCGCAGGGCACGCGTCTGTTCGGCAAGGTCACCAACATCACCGATTACGGCGCGTTCGTCGAGATCG
>JBDUCE010000109.1:0-6994 GCA_040003635.1 Betaproteobacteria bacterium | reverse complement strand
CATGATGGACGCAGTCGAGTCATCTCACTCGATCGCGATCGAGCACCACCGGCGACGCGGGCGGCACGCCGGCACTTCGGATCGCCGGGCAATGTGCAGGTCGTTACTTGACGATGTTAACCGCTTTCATGGTCGCACCGAGATCGGCATCGGACTTCGCCATGAATTTGCCGAAATCATCGGGGCTTTCGTAGATGACGCCGTAGCCTTGCTTCCCCATGAAGTCGTTGTATTCCTTGCTTGCCGCGATCTTGCGAATGGCTGCCACCAGCTTGTCGCGCGGCTCCGCAGGCAGGTTCTTCGGGGCGGCAATGCCGCGCCACGCCGCCATTTGCCAGCTGCTGCCGGTCGCGGCCTTGAGCGTCGGGACGTTCGGGTAAAGCGACGCCGGCTTGTCGGCCATGACCGCGAGACTCCTGACCTTGCCGGCATCGATCAGCGAGCGCGCTTCGGGCAGTGAAACCGGCGCGATCTCGACGCCGCCTGCCACCAGGTCCTGCAACCCGGGTGCCGCCCCGTTGGAAGGCACCCAGGGCACGCTCGCGGGGTCCACTTTCATATCCTGGAGCATGCCCGCAATCGCCAGGTGCCAGATGCCACCTTGGCCGGTGCCGGAGGCCTTGAACTTGCCGGGATTGGCCTTGATCGCCGCCACCAGCTCGGTCACGCTTTTGTAGGGTGCGTCGGCGCGAACCTGCACCCCGGCGGGATCGGCGTTGACCAGGCCGATCGGCGTGTACGAGGTGCCCGAGAGTTCGGTCAGTCCCTGCCAATGCATCATGCCGATTTCGACGGTGATGATGCCGATCGTATAGCCATCGGGCGCCGCCCCGGCAATTGCGGCATGGCCCACCACGCCGCTGCCGCCGGTGCGATTCACCACGTTGATGGGCTGGCCGAGCTCTTTTTCCAGCAGACTGGCGATGATGCGGGCGGTGGCGTCGGTGCCGCCGCCGGCGCCCCACGGGACGATCAGCGTGATCGGGCGTTCAGGGTAGGCGGCCTGGGCCGCCATGGCGAGCAAGGTCAGACCCAATGCGACGGTGCGCACTGCGAGCTTCAGGAAATTCATGCGTTCCTCCGATGTGCTGCGGGGTGATGTGACGTGGCCTGGCGGGCAGCGAGTCCGCGGCGATTCAAGCGGGCGGCAAGGGTGCGGCAAGTTTGGCAGTCGCCATAAAAGCGGTCAAGTGGTCTGACCAGTCATCGTGCAGCCGGGGAGAGGCTGGCATCGACAAAGGCGGCCAATGCCGCCATCAGACGCCGCAAGTCCTGCTCGAGCACCGCGTACCCCGCGCTCTGCTGCAGCGTCGACTCATCCATGTAGAGCGCGCGATTGACTTCGATCTGCAGGCTGTGCCGCGCCTCCCGCGGCCGGCCGTAGCGGCGCACGATCTCGACGCCTTTGTAGGGATCGTTGACGGCGACGCGGTAACCCATCGCCGAAAGAGCATCGGACACCGCCCGCGTGAATTCCGGCGCGCAGGTCGTACCATCCCGATCGCCGAGCACAAAATCGGCCCGCGCTCGACCCGGATCGTCCGCATTGGCATCGCCGATCGACGGCATCGAGTGGCAGTTGATATGCCACACCGCGCCGAACCGCGCATGCATCCGGTCGAGCTCCTCGGCTACGGCACCGTGATACGGCAGATACCATTGCTCGATGCGTTGGCGCAATTCATGGGCCGTGAGCTTTCGCGCGTACATCGGCGCACCACCGCGCGCGACGCGCCATACGAGTCCGATGCCCTGCTGCGTCTTCCGCGAGGCGCTGACCGGACCAGGCCACGCATCCTCGAGCAAATCGATGTCGATCTCGTCGATATTGCGATTGGCATCGATGTAAGCCCGCGGAAACATCGCCTCGATGAGCGTCGCACCGAAGGCCGGTGCGCCGCCATAAAGACGCGCGACGTGGGTATCCTCGGCCAGGCGCACCAGCGCACGCGGCGGGGCGTGGTCGAAATCGTCCGGATAATGTTCACCGCTGTGGGGCGAATCGAAGACGAGCGGCCGGCCGCTCCCTTCGGCGCGATGCACCTTGGCGGCAGGAGGGCTCATGGTGGCGTGGCCTCGGCGTTGAGATGGCAGGCAGAGCGCCGACCGGGTGCGATTTCAACCAGGCGCGGCACCACGTCATGGCAAACCGGCATGACGTAGGGACAGCGCGGATGAAAGTGACAGCCGCCCGGGGGCTCGAGCGGCGACGGAACCTCGCCCCGGATCGGGATGAACGTTCGCTTGCCGGGCACCACCTTGCCCACCTCGGCGAGCAATGCCCTGGTGTACGGATGATTCGGGTTGGCGAAAAGCGCCTCCGTGGGTCCGCTCTCCACGATACGGCCCAGGTACATGACCATGACCCGGTCGCTGATGTGCTCGACCACACCCAGGTCGTGGCTGATGAAAAGGTAAGTGAGGTCCAGTGTTGCGCGCAGATCCATGAACAGGTTCAGTACCTGCGCCTGGATCGAGACATCGAGCGCTGCCATCGATTCGTCACACACCAGGAATTCTGGCTTCACCGCCAGCGCGCGCGCAATGCCGATGCGCGCCCGCTGTCCTCCGGAGAACTGGTGCGGAAACCGCCGCATGAGCGTGGGATCGAGCCCGACGCGGTTGAGCTGCAGTCCGACGTACTCGACTTGCTGCTTGCGCCCGATCAGCCCGTGTGCGAGCGGCGCTTCACCCACGATGTCCATTACCCGCAGGCGCGGGTTGAGCGATGCATAGGGATCCTGAAAGATCATCTGCATCTTGAGCTGCTGCGCGCGCGCCTTCGCTCCCTGCAGATCGGTGAGGGGATAACCTCGCCACCGCCGCTCGCCGCTGCTGAGCGGCAGGAGACCCACGGCGAGCCGCCCCAACGTGGACTTGCCGCAGCCGGATTCCCCCACCAGACCCACCACCTCCCGCGGCTCGATCGCGAGGTCCACCGCATCGACCGCGTGCACCACTTCTTCCTTCGCCGACCCACCGAGCACGTTGGCAAGGCGCGCCGCCGCGTCGAGCGGCCGGACAAAGCGCTTGGTAGCCCGGCGCAACTCCATGATCGGGTCCGTGCCCGCATCAGCCGCCACGGGCAGGCCGAACGCCGGGGCAACCACGGCGCTCATTTCAGGATCGCCATCGGTGGCGCGGGGTTGTGACAGCGTATCGCCCGCCCGCGCGACAAATCGCCGATAGGCCGTCTTTCGGGCGCGCCGAGGCACGCAGCGATGGCCCGGCCGCAACGGTCGCGAAACGCGCAGCCCAATGGCAGATCGGCCGGCGAGGGCGCCATGCCCTGGATCGGCTTCAGGCGGACCCCGCGCGGCGTTCGCGACGGCACCGAATCGAGGAGGCCCTGGGTGTAAGGGTGCACCGGCGCTTCGATCACGTCGGCGACCGTGCCCTCCTCGACAATGCGGCCCGCGTACATCACGCAAACGCGGTCGGCGAGACCCGCGACTACCGCGAGATCGTGGGTCACCCAGATCATCGCCGCGCCCGTCTCGCGGGTGAGCTTTTGCATCTCGTAGAGGATCTGCCCCTGGATCGTAACGTCAAGCGCGGTGGTCGGCTCGTCGGCGATGATCAGATCCGGATTGTTGAGCAGCGCGATGGCGATCGCCACCCGCTGCCGCATGCCGCCCGAGAACTGATGCGGGTATGCAGTGAGCCGCTCGTCGGGCGACGGGATGCCCACGCGGACCAGCGCGGCCCGTGCGCGCTCCAGGGCCCCGGCGCGCGGCAACGACTCGTGCGCGAGTATCGTCTCGACCATCTGCACGTCGATGCGAAGCACGGGATTCAACGTCATCATCGGATCCTGGAAGATCATCGCGATCCGGTTGCCGCGCAATTTGCGCAGCGCTTCCGGCGACAGGGCGCGCAGATCGCTGCCGTCGAAAACGATGCGTCCGCTCACGATGCGTCCCGGCGGATCGATGAGCCCCATGATCGAATAGCCGGTCATGGTCTTGCCCGAGCCGGATTCGCCGACGAGCCCCAGCACCTCGCCCTTGCTCACCGTGAACGAGACGTCGTCGACCGCCTTCACCACGCCTGCCTTGGTGAAGAAATGCGTGCGCAGGCCCTCGACTTCCAGCAATGGCGCGCTCATCGCTGCAGGCGCGGATTGAGCACATCGCGCAGCTGATCGGCCACGAGATTGATAGAGAGGATCGTACATACCAGCGCGATGCCCGGAAAGAAGCTGATCCAGTACTTGCCGGAGAGGAGATATTGATAGCCGTTGGCAATCAACAAGCCGAGCGAAGGTTCGGTGATCGGCAGGCCGAGACCCAGGAACGACAGCGTTGCTTCGAGCGCAATGGCGGACGCGACTTGCACGGTAGCCACGACGATCATGGGCGGCAGGCAGTTGGGCAGCAGATGCCGGAACACGATACGCGCCGGGCGCAATCCCAGTCCCCGCGCGGCTTCCATGTATTCCTTGCGTTGCTCGACCAGCGCCGCGCTCCGAACGGTCCGGGCATAGTAGGCCCATTGCACCGTCACCAGCGCGAGCACGATCTTGCCGGTGCCCTGCCCCAATACCGCGAGCAATATCAGCGCAATCAGGATCGCGGGAAATGAAAGCTGGATGTCGACCACCCGCATGATGAGGGCTTCCATCCGGCCACCCATCGCCGCCGCAGCCAATCCCATGACGAGGCCGATGACCAGTGCAAAGCCGGTCGCGACGATGCCCACGCCGAGGCTGATGCGCAGTCCGTAGAGGATGGCGGAGAGCATGTCACGGCCCTGGTCGTCGGTGCCGAGCCAGTACACGCCGTGCGGCGCGGGCGCCCCGGGCGGAAGCCGGCCCTCCATGACGTCGAGCTGTGACAGATCGTAGGGATTCTGCGGCGAGATGAAGGGCGCCAGCAATGCCGCCGCGACAATCGCGCACAGCAGCGCCAATCCCGCCATCGCGATGGCGTCGCTCGCGAAATCGCCGGCGATGCGCCGCAGCGGAGTCTCGACCGCGCGCCGGGACAACGCAACGGGCACGATCGAGCTCATCCCTTGCTCTCGGTCAGCCGGACCCGCGGGTCCAGGGCCGAATAAAGGATATCGACGGCCAGGTTGATGATGATGAAGAGGGTCACGATGATCAGCAGATAGGCGACGATCACCGGCCGGTCGAGAAGCCCGATGGAGTCGATCAGGAGCTTGCCCATTCCCGGCCAGGCGAACACGCTTTCGGTCACGATGGCGAAGGCAATGACCGAGCCGAGTTCGAGGCCGATCACGGTGACGATCGGGATCAGGATATTGCGCAGCACGTGCACGCCGATCACCCGCGCATTGGTGAGGCCCTTGGCGCGGGCGAACTTCACGTAGTCCTGGAGCAGCGCCTCGCGCGCTCCGGCGCGGGTGAGGCGGATGAGCAATGCGAGCTTGAACAAGGCAAGGTTGATCGCCGGCAGAGCGAGGTGGCGCCAGCCTTCCAAGGACAGGAACGACACCGGAATCACGCCGAACAAGTTCACCGTCGGGCCGCGTCCGCTCGACGGCAGCCAGCCCAGCATGACCGAGAACACCATGATGAGCATCAACCCCACCCAGAACGTCGGCAACGAAAAGCCGAGGATCGATCCGGCCATGATGGCGCGGCCGGCAACACTGCGGGGTTTGAGTCCCGCGACGAGACCGAGGGGTATCCCCAGCGCGATCGCGATCACCATCGCCACCAGGGCGAGCTCCATCGTGGCCGGCATGCGTTCGAGAATGAGCGACAGCGCCGGGGTGCTGTGGACGAAAGAGCGCCCGAGATCGCCGTGTGCGGTGCCGGCGACGAAGCTCAGGTATTGCTCCGGCAGCGATCGATCGAGGCCCAGCGCCACGATCGCGCGCTCGCGCTCGATCTGGTCGGCCTGCGGATTGATAAGGATGTCGACCGGATTGCCGACTGCGTACACGCCGACGAACACCAGGATCGACATTGCCGCGAGCACCGCGACGCTTTGCAGGCTGCGGCGAATGATGAAGGCCAGCATCGATTGTCTTTACAAAACGGATTACACCTATTCGTCGTCCTCGCGGAAGCGGGGACCCAGAGTCGTTCCTTTCAACGCCTCTGATTCCCGCCTTCGCGGGAATGACGCAATCAAGGGTTGGGGGGTCGAAAATCAGGCCGAGCCCGACAGGACCTGCGTGATTCGCAGCGAAACAAGCTTTTTACGTCATTGTGGGGAGGCACTACGCGTCTGATGAGCGACCGAGGCCTCAAACAACCTTCACGCGGATGTCGGGCAAGCCATCGATGTGCCCTTCCATGATGTCGCCAGGAACCACCGGTCCCACATTTTCGGGCGTTCCCGAATAGATGATGTCGCCGGGCATCAGCTCGAAGGCCTCCGACAGCTTGCTCACCTGCTCCGCCACCGACCAGATCATCTGGTTCAGGTTGGCATTCTGCTTCACCTGGCCGTTGACCTTGAGCGAGATGGTGCCCTGCGTGAAATGCTGCACTTTCGGCACCGGTTGCAAAGGCCCGAGGGGCGCCGATCGGTCGAAGCTCTTGCCGATCTCCCAGGGTTTTTTTTCATCGCCCATCGCCCGCTGCAGGTCGCGTCGCGTCATGTCGAGCCCGACGGTGTAGCCGAAGACGTGCTCGAGCGCGCGCTCGATGGGAATGTTGCGCCCTCCCTTGTTCAGGGCGGCGACCAGCTCGATCTCGTAGTGATAATTCTTGGTGAGCGGCGGATAAGGATGGTCGACCGTTTCCCCAGGCAGCACCCACTGGATGGCATCGGTGGGCTTCTGGAAAAAAAACGGCGGCTCACGGGTCGGGTCCGAGCCCATCTCGCGCGAGTGCGCGGCGTAGTTGCGACCGATGCAATAAATACGGCGCACCGGAAACATGTCGCTCCCGCCCGCGATGGGAATATAGGTCGCCACGACGCTGAACGGCGTCTTCGGCGCATCCGCACCCAATGCCGGCAGTGCCTGGCCGGCGGCGCCGCCGACCAGCAGCGCCGTGGCGGTCTTCAAAACGTCG
>JBDUCE010000108.1:0-7047 GCA_040003635.1 Betaproteobacteria bacterium | reverse complement strand
TGCAGGAAGCTGCGGTTGACGTACTGGCAGCGCTCCTCGAGATCGATATAGGCGACGGGCGCGGGCACGCCATCCATGATCGCCCGCAACTGCGACTCGCGCGCCGCCAGCGCGTCCTGTGCCTCGCGCAAATCGGTGATGTCGTGAGCCACGAAATAAAGACCATTGAGCGTGCCGTCGAACTTTAGGTCGGGAACGATTCGCGCGCGCATCCAGCGCGTCCGCCCAAGGAAATCAACCACCGGCTGCTCGTAGGCGACGGGCTCGCCGGTCATCGCCTCCTGCACGTAGGGTGCGAGCATCAGCGACGACTCGCCCGCCACACCATCGGCCAGCTCGCGACCGATGATCTCGTCGCGATTGAGCCCGGTGAGGTGCAGGAAGGCCTCGTTCACGAAGAGATAGCGGCGCTCGGGATCGAGATAGACCACCGGATCGGGAATGTTGTCGGTGAAAAGCCGCAGCTGCTCCTCGCGCGCCGCCAGCGCCTGCTCGGTCAGCTTGAGATCGTGGATGTCGTATTCGGTGCAATAGAGCCCGCGCACGGCGCCATTCGCGTCAAGATCGGGCGCCACCCGGCCGTGCATCCACCGCCGCTCGCCCTCGGTGGTGGTGCTCACCCGCTCGTAGTCGACGTGCTCGCCTGCCTGCGCGCGCTTCAATATCGGGTGCAGGAACGACGCCACGTCGGGCGGCATTACTTCGTTGGGCGTCTTGCCGTAGATTTCGCGCTGCGCGCTGCACAGCCAGTGGGCAAATGCCTGGTTGCAAAAGGTGTAGCGAAGTCCGCGGTCGAGGTAGGCGATGGGACCGGGAATATTGTCGGTAAAAAGGCGCAGGTGCGCTTCCTGCGACTTCAAGGTCTCGCGCACCCGTACGTCGTCCTCGATGTCGGTGAGGACCGCAAAAGCGCCGACGACGCGTCCGCCATGCCGGTCGGGAAATAGCGTCACCCGTCCCCATCGCAGCTCGCCGCTGGCCGTGCGCTCGCGGCGCTCGTAAATCATCTTGGCGCCGGCAAACACGCGCTCCAGGTAGCCCTGCAGCTCCCGCCAGGCGTCGGTGTCCAGCACTTCCTCGATCGGGCGGCCGACCAGGGCCTCGCCGGTGGCCCCCGCGGCGTCGGCGAAGGGCTGGTTGGCAAAGCGGACCCGCATCTGCCGGTCGAGATAGAAAATGGCGGAGCCGGCGTTGTCGGTCACCAGCCGCAGCCGATGCTCGCGTTGTCCGGATTCGATCTCGACCCGCTTCAGCTCGTCGATGTCCGAATACATGACCAGCACCCCGCGTACGCTGCCTTGCGGCCCATGGTCGGGGTAGTATTCGACCCGAATCCAGAACGGCGCGCGTCCCGGCGCGACCAGCTGGCGCTCGAACCCGGTGCGCTCGCCGCGCAACGCAGACTGCAGGTAGGCTTGATACAGCTGATAGGTGTCGCGGCCGACGACCTCCAGCACCTGGCGGCCGATGACCTCCTCGGTGCGCTTGCCGGTCCACTCCAGAAACGTGCGATTGGCAAAGCGGTAGCGCTCCGCACGATCGACATAGGCGAGCGGAACCCCAAGGGCGTTCAGCGTGCGCTGCGACAACGCCGGCAGGGCGTCGCTCCCCGGCATCTCTCCCGCCGTGGGTTCCACCGCCGACAGGTCCGGAAAATCAGTGCGTCCTAGCGCCATGATGGTGATCGCCCGGGCTGCGGGTCGACAGGCGCAGAACCCGAGGTCTCATGCAGAGGTAGGGGGATAGCACGAAAAGTGTGCGCAGGGGCGTGAAAGTAGGTGCGGAGCAGGTCTGGAGCATAAGCAAGTACCGGGCCCCGCCAGCGAAATGACGCCTTGGGTCCGCTGCCAGGCGCCCTCGGGCGCCCGGACCCGTCACTTTAGAGCGCGGTGCGGCATGCCGGCAGGGGTACGATCTTCCGGTGCCAGGTGCAGATTGTTCCCCACCGTCACCATTTGAAACGCACAACGCGCGCTGTCAGCGAAATCCCCATGATGAACGTTGCTTCCGCTGACACCGCAGCCGCGTCGCCGTGCCTAGACTTTCGTCGGCACGTGCCCATGACAGGGACGCGCAAACCCCACGGAGGAGACAACATGAAGCATTGGTTACGCCACATCACAATCGCAGCAGCCATCGTTTTCGCGGGTGCCGCCGCGGCCCAGGTGACGATTTACGCGGACGAGAATTTTCGCGGCCGCGCGGTCACCATCGATCAGCCGGTCGGCGATTTCAACCGCTACGGTTTCAATGACCAGGCCTCTTCGGCATCGGTGCGCGGCGGGACCTGGCAATTTTGCACCGAGATCAATTTTCGTGGCCGCTGCGTGAGCCTATCGCCGGGTGATTACCGGTCGCTGGCAAGCGTAGGCATCAACGATCGCATCTCTTCGCTGCGTGAGGCCGGTCCCGGCGGCGGTGCCGGCGGCACCGGCCGCCCCCGCATCGCGCTCTACGACAACAACGGCTTCGGCGGACGCGGCATCACCCTCGAGGGCGATGTGGTGAATCTGGATCAGATCGGATTCAACGATCGCGCCAATTCGGCGGTAGTGGAAGAGGGCAATTGGCAGCTTTGCGAGCACGCGGGGTTTCAGGGCTCGTGCATCACGGTGGCCCCCGGCCGGTATCCGGATCTGGGGGGCTTGAGTGGACGCGTAAGCTCGGCGCGCATGGTGGCCACTGCGCCGGCGCCCGTTCCCCCTCCCGGCCGAACGGGTGGACGCGTCATACTGTTTGGCCGTGCCGGGCTGACGGGTCAAGAGCTCGTGATCGATCGACCGATCGTGCGCAATCTCGGCGATCTCTATTTCAACGACGCGGCGCTTTCACTGCGTGTCGAAAGCGGCTACTGGATGTTCTGCAGCGAGGCGAACTTCGAGGGCGAGTGCCGGACTTTCGGGCCCGGCGATTACGCGGAGCTTCCGCCCGAGCTTCGTTACACCATTTCATCGGGTCGGCGAATCAATAACCGGTATCCTTATCGCGAGCGCCCGAACTGGGGCGGATATTGATTTCACCGAAATGCCATGCCCCTTGTTGACGACATCGCGGGATTGCGGCGCATCCTGACCACATCCCGCGTGGTCGCCGTGGTGGGGCTTTCGGCCCATTGGTATCGGCCGAGCCACTTCGCGGCCAAATACCTGCAGGACCACGGGTACCGGATAGTCCCCGTGAACCCGTCGTATCAGGAAGTGCTGGGGCAGCCTTGCTACCCGAGCCTTGGCGCCATCCCGTTCCCCGTCGACGTGGTCGACTGTTTCCGCCGCGCCGAGGAAATAATGCCCCTGGCGCGCGAGGCCGTGGCCATCAAAGCCAAGGTGCTGTGGCTGCAACTCGGCATCCGCAACGAGGAGGCCGTTGCCTTCGCTACGGCGGCGGGACTCGATGTGGTGCAGGATCGCTGTGTGAAGATCGAGCATGCGCGCATCCTGGGCGGCCTCAACTGGGCGGGCGTGAATACCGGCATCGTCTCGTCAAAACGCCCGCTTCCGGGGTAGGGCCCGCGCCGCGAGGAGCGTGGTCCGCCCCCCGGGTTGCCGCGAATGCCACCGCGGCTACGGAGCTCCGAACACTGGCACAATGCGAAGCCGGCATGCGCCAAACGCATTGGCGCGCCGTGGCGTGACACCTGCCACGTCAACACCAGTCCCTCATGGCCGATCACATCTTCGGGTTCGACACTCTTTGTCTGCATGCGGGGCAGGTTCCTGATGCGGCCACGGGGGCCCGTGCGCAGCCGGTGTACCAGACCACCTCGTTCGTGTTCGACAGCACCGATCACGCCGCGAGCCTCTTCAATCTGCAAACGTTCGGCAACGTCTACTCCCGCATCTCCAATCCCACCGTGGCGGCATTGGAAGAGCGGATCGCGGCGTTGGAAGGTGGGCGCGCCGCCCTGGCCACCGCCACGGGCATGGCTGCGCAAACGGTGGCTCTGCTGACGCTCGCCCGCAACGGGGATCACCTGGTCGCGGCGCGGACGCTCTACGGCGGCACGCATTCGCAACTCGCCGTGACTTTTGCCGACTACGGCATCACCACCACGTTCGTCGACCCCGATGATGTCGGGGCGTTTCGCAATGCGGTGCGGCCCAACACCAAGGCGATCTACGCCGAGACGCTCGGCAATCCGCAACTCAACATCGTGGACATCGCGGCGCTCGCCAACGTCGCCCATGAAGCGGGGATACCGCTGGTCATCGACAACACCCTGGCATCGCCGTTTTTGTGCCGACCCTTCGAGCATGGCGCGGACATCGTGATTCACTCGGTGACCAAATACCTCGGCGGACACGGCACGACCATGGGTGGAGTGGTGGTCGAGTCCGGTCACTTTCCCTGGGACAACGGCCATTTTCCGCAGATGACCGAGCCCTCGCGCGGTTATCACGGCGTGCGCTTTTTCGAGACCTTCGGCGACTTCGGCTTCACCATGAAGGCGCGGATGGAAACCATGCGCACCCTGGGCCCCACCCTTTCGCCCCTGTCGGCGTTCCTGCTGCTGCAGGGCATTGAAACGCTGCATCTGCGCATGCCGCGCCACTGCGCATCAGGCCTGGCCGTGGCCGAGCATCTCGCCTCTCATCCGCAAGTGGAATGGGTCAACTATCCGCTGCTACCGGGCAACCGCTACGAAGCGTTGGCAAGGCGCTATATGCCGCACGGCGCAGGCGGCATCGTCACCTTCGGCGTGCGTGGCGGGGCCAAGGCCGGTGAGAGGTTCATCGAATCGGTGCAGTTCCTGTCACATCTCGCGAACGTGGGGGATGCGAAGACACTGGTCATCCATCCGGCATCCACCACGCATCGCCAGTTGAACGAGGACGAGCAACGCGCTGCGGGCGTCAACCCCGAGCTCATCCGGCTTTCGATCGGGCTGGAATCGCTCGATGACATTCTTTGGGACATAGACCAGGCGTTGGAGAAAGCCGCATGATGATCCGTTATTCCGGAATTCCGTGGCCGTGGCTGGGGCTCGTCGTGGCACTGGTGCTGATCGGACACGAAGCATTGTTCGGCACCCTGGCCCCGAGCCACGTGTTCGCGCAGACGGCGTATCGCATGATGTACATGGCGATGGGTCTCACCTGCCTTGGGCTGCTGCTCCTGCCGCCGCGGCGCCTCGCCTATCTGCTCGGCGCCGCGGTTTGTGCCGGGCTGATGGCGTGGGCCCTGTGGTTGCAGTACGGACTTAACATCGATCCGTGTCCGCTGTGCTCGGTACAGCGTCTCGGCGTGATCGCGATCGGGGTGATCTTTCTGGTGGCCGCGGCCCACAACCCGGGGCGTCTCGGGGCGGCGATCTATGGCGGGCTGGTGCTGCTGGTGGGGGTCGCGGGCGCGGTGACCGCGTTTCGCCATGTGTGGATCCAGCATCTGCCGAAGGACCAGGTTCCCGCGTGTGGCATGGGCCTCGACTACATGCTGGAAACGCTGCCGTTCGCCGACGTCTTTGCGAAGGTATTCAAGGGGACGGGCGAATGTGCCGAGGCGGGGTGGTACTTCCTCGGTCTCGGCATTCCGGCGTGGACGTTTGCGTTTTTCATTGCGATGACCGTCGCCGCGCTGGTGCTTGCCCGCCACGAATAACGGGGGATCAGTCCACTCGTGTCATTCTGCACACGTTCGGGCCGGGCGACTTTTTTGTCCATCCCGCACCCGTTCCGGCGGGCCTAAAGAACGTTGTCTCTGGCCGAGTTATCTTGGTGCCATGCGGATGGCCCCATCGAGCCGGATGACCTCGCCGTTGAGCATCGAATTGGTGATGATCTCGCGCACCAGCGAGGCGAATTCATCAGGCCGTCCCAGTCGCGGTGGAAACGGGACCATCTTGCCGAGCGATTCCTGCACTTCCGACGCGAGCCCGGCCACCATCGGGGTCTCGAAAATCCCGGGGGCGATGGTCATGACGCGAATGCCGTAGCGGGCAAGCTCGCGCGCGATCGGCAACGTCATCCCCACCAGGCCGGCCTTGGACGCGCTGTAGGCGGCTTGTCCGATCTGGCCGTCGAAGGCCGCCACCGAGGCGGTGTAGACGATCACGCCACGCTCCCCGTTGCCCTCGGCCGGCTGTATCGCCATTCGATCCGCGACCAGCCGGGTCATGTTGAACGAGCCGATGAGGTTGATGTTGATCGCACGCGCGAACCCGGCAAGCGAATGCGGCCCGTTCTTGCCGACGATCTTCTCACCGTGCACGATGCCCGCACAGTTGACCAGCCCCGCAATGGCGCCGTAACGCTTGATTGCGGCATCCACTGCGGCGGTCGCGCTCGCCTCGTCGGTCACATCGGTACGCACAAAAATCGCTTGCTTTCCGAGTCGATCGGCGAGGCGCTCACCCTCCTCCGCATTCACATCGGCGAGCACGGCGTTGCCGCCGGCCGTTGCGACCATTTGCGCAGTGGCGGCACCGAGTCCCGAGGCGCCCCCGGTGACAATGAAGGTTTTGGCAGTCAGTTCCATGGCGATTTTCCAGCGCTTCGGCGGCCTCTCTGCATTTCCAGCACGGTGTCGCTCCGGCGCTCCACGGCAGCAATGCGCCGCCAAGCGATCCAGGGCATCGTGGCCTTGCGGCTCCCAGCATAAAGCACTTTCGAACGCGCCGTGGCGCCCCCACCTTCCCCGCATTGACAAGCGCGTTCCGACTGGCCGGTTACCCCTCCTTGCGCTATAATATTTGTTGTTGAATCAAGCGTTTTTAGCTGATCGATCCCATTTCAGAGGTTGTCATGCCGATCTACGAATACCGCTGCTCGTCCTGCCGCCACGAGCTGGAAAGCCTGCAGAAGTTTTCGGACCCGCCGCTGAAGACCTGCCCGGCCTGCCACACCGACAATCTGGTCAAGCTCATGTCGGCGGCCGGATTCCAGCTCAAGGGAAGCGGCTGGTACGCCACGGATTTCAAGGGCGGAGGCAAGCCGGCCGCCAAGGCAAACGGCGACCAGCCGGCCGAAGCCAAGGCAGGTGCCAAGACCGACGGCGCCTCCGAGGCGAAGGCCGAGACCAAGACCGAAACCAAGGCCGAGGCCAAGAGCGAAT
>JBDUCE010000107.1:0-7083 GCA_040003635.1 Betaproteobacteria bacterium | reverse complement strand
ACGTTGATCCAGCTCGTGCTGACCTTTGCTTCGCGAGCGGCCTTGATGGCGTACGTCCTGATGCGCTCGCGGAATGTGGCCAGCGCGCCGGAGTCGAGCTCCCCTGCCGGCAGCGTGCCGAGCAATGTCTGGTAGAGAAGGTATTCATCGTTGCGGCTGGGCGCGCTCCGGCCCTCCTGCACGCGCTTCTTGCTCCGGTTAAGGCGGCTCCACCGTCGCACCAGCAGCCGCCAGGCACCGGGCATTTCCGAGATGAGATCGATCCGTGCGCGCACGTCCTCCGAGCGCTTGCTGTCATGGGTCGAGCTGGCGATGAGGGTGTGCGGCCAGTGCATGGCGCGCTCGCTGTTGGACGCGTGGAACGCACTGACGGTGGTGCCGAAGCGCGCGGGGTCGCCGCCGACTTCGTTCAATGAGACGAGCCGGTTGAAGCGGTAGAGCGCGGTGTCCTCGACGCCCTTTGCGGTCACCGGCGCCGTGAACTGCTGGAAGCGCATGGCAAAGGCGCGATAAGCGCCGCGCAAAGCGTCACCCGCATGCGCCGGCGCACGCATCAGCAGGACGCTGCGAATGAACTCGAACACGCTGACATCGGCCGCGCGGCTGTGACTTTTTGCCCGGGCGACCGCCCATTCGATGTGCCGCCGGTCATGGGGCCCCACCCGCTCGCTCACATAAGTGCGGTAGACCGGAAACGCGGCCGTTATCTCGATCAATGCCTGGCGCAGGACGTTGAGCGTGAAATCCCGCGTGTGCCGCTGCGCTCTCGCCATCTGCCGCAGCCGCTGTGCCAGCACGATCAACTCCGCGGCTAGCGTGCCTTGCATCACCGCCCGCTTGCCGGCGATGACGGCGGCCTCGAAATCGACCGCTTCGTCGCGGACAAACGCTCGCCAGGCGCGGTCGACCCGGCTTTTCGCATCGGTGTCGACAAAGAGCCCATTCACGATATTGGCGAAACGATAGCCGGTGGTGCCGTGAATCGCCCAGCTCGAAGGCAGCTCCTCGTGGGAGGCGAGGATCTTCTCCACCACCACATACAGCGGCTTGTCGTGCGCCGCGTCGGCAGTCGAGCGCCCCGTCGCCTGCGCGTAATGCTGTTGCAGGCGCTCGAAGTAGTGCGCGGGGTCGTAAAGACCGTCGGGATGATCGATACGCAGGCCCGCGACCTTGCCGGAGGCTGCGAGCCCGAGCACGAACCGGTGCGTGGCCTCGAAGACGGCGTCGTTTTCAATGCGCAACGCAGCAAGGTCGTTGATGTCAAAAAAGCGGCGATAGTTGATCTCGTCGGAGGCCACCCGCCAGAAGGAAACGCGGAATGTCTGGGCCTCGAGCAGATCGTGGAGCGCATCGAGCGTGGCACTCTCGCCCGGAGTGCCGTTCCACTCGGCGACCGCTACATCGATACCGGCGCGCAGGCTGTCGTTTTCGGCACACAGGCGTGCCAGTTGCGCCTTGAGCGCTTCCTTGGCTTCATGGCGAGCCTGCATGCGCTGGGCTGCCGTGGCGTGGCGCGGCGGCAGGCTCTCGAGGCTGTGAATGAGCGCACTGAACTGCCTCGCCGCAGAGGGCGCCAGCGCAACCGCCACCCGCCGGGCGCGCTCGAGCAACGGCCGGTAGCTGCGCGGGTCCAGTGGCAGGCGATGGGTGTGGTAGCGGACCGAGAACGCGCCATTGCCGGGCTCGAATCCGACGCGCAACTCACCCCGCTCCAGCACGTTGCCGTAATGGTCGCCCAGAATCGGAATCAGGAGCCGGGGGCCGGCGTCGGGGTCGCGCGGTGTCCAGTCGATGTCGAAGTGATCGGCATAGATCGACGCTGGACCATTCTCGAGCACATCCATCCACCACGCGTTGTCGCTGCCCATGACCCCCATGTGGTTGGGGACCACGTCGAGCAGGTGCGCCATGCCGTGCTTTTCGAGTGCCGCCACAAAAACATCGAGGTCCGTCGTGTCCCCGATTTCCGGATTGAGCGCCGCGTGATCGACGATGTCGTAGCCGTGACGACTGCCCGGCCGGGCTCGCAGATAGGGCGAGCAATAGACATGACTGATCCCCAGTGCCGCGAGGTACGGGACCAACGCCGTCGCATCGCGCAGCGTGAATTCGCGATGCAGTTGCAGCCGGTAGGTGGCGCGGGGCACGTTGGCTGCGGCATGCCTGCGCGCCGCGGCAGCGGCCGACGGCATCCGCCGGGTCCGGCGCAAGCTGCGCGTCAGCCCTTCGAAGCGCGCATCGTCCAGCCACCGCTCGAGTGGCAAGGGCAGCTTGCCGCGCCAGTTGGGATAGCTGTCGGTGGTGCCGGGCAGATTGAGCTGATCGCATACCCCGACGACGTCTTCGAGTTGCACGACCATGACCTGCGCGGGTGTCGTCGCCAGAAACTGCTGCAGGCGACGCGCGAGATCAATGCTCGATGCGTCGGGGACCGGCGCGCCGGGATGCCGGTGCGGCGATCCAACGCCGGCCTCCTTCAAGGCGCGAAGCAGTCGCTCGCGATCGCGGGCCCGATCGGCGTATTCGCGCGCCGCGGCACCGGAGTCGGCAAAGAGTCCACGGGCCTCGCGCGCCTCGATGTCGCGGCCTTGCCACCATCCTGCGATGGTCGGCAGATCGTGGGTGCTGGCGGCGACGAGAGCCTGCGCCGGATAGCGGTCCGGCGCCAGGAAATCACCGTGGGCGTCACGCTCGAACCATAGCAGGCGATACGACAACACATTGCCATTGCGCAGCGCATCGCGCACCTCGTCGGGTACCGTGCCGAGATCCTCGCCGATGACCAGGCAGTGCTGCCGCTGGCTTTCGAGCGCGAGTATGCCCATCAGATCCGCCAACGGGTAGCGCACGTACGCGCCCTCGGCGGCGCTGGCGCCCTCGGGCACCCAATACAAGCGCGCGAGCCCCATCACATGATCGATGCGTACCGCGCCGGCATGGCGCATGTTGGCCCGCAGCATGGCGATGAACGGTGCATACGCGGCGCTTCGCAGCGCGTGCGGGATAGGCGGCGGCAACCCCCAGTTCTGTCCCTTCGGACTGAACGCATCCGGCGGTGCGCCCACACTCGCGGCCGATGCGTAGAGGGCCCGGTTCGACCACGCTTCGGCACCCCCGCGATCGACCGAAACGGCGAGGTCGCGATACAGCCCGACCTCCATCCCCGACTCGCGCGCGCGCTCGGCTGCACCTTGCAGTTGCAGGTCGGCTTGCCATTGCAGGTAGAGCGCCTCGTCGATCGCGTCGCGGTGCCTGGCGATGAAATCCTGCACTGCCGGGCCGTTCGCATCCCGATACTCGCCGGGCCACGCCGGCCATCCCCATGCGCCGGCATCGAGGGCGTAAAGATGTGCCTGCAGGACCTCGAAAAGGGCGAGTTGCTCCAATGCCGGGCCGCCCTGGACGACAAACGCGCGAAAGGCTTCCGCGCGAGGCGTGCCGCGCAGCAAGTGGTGCTCCCGGAAGTGTGCGCACAGCAATCGCAACACTTCGGTCTTGGCCGACGCCACACCCACGTAATCGACCTCTTCCATCGCCCGCAACCGTCCGAGCCGCGCCTGGAAGGCTTCGGTTGCGACCCGCCGGCGCGCCTCTTCGCACTCGGCGAAATCGACGATGGCCTCGACGTTGAGATAGAGCGGATTGAGATGGAGCCGGCTCGACGGGCTGTAAGGGCTCGCGCGGGCGGGGTCGTGGCTGAACAGCGCATGCAGCGGATTGATGCCCACCACATCGGCCCCTTGCGCTCCCCACTGCTCGACGATCACGGCGAGATCGAGGAAGTCCCCGATGCCCCAGTTGCGCGCCGAGCGCACGCCGTAGAGTTGCGCTGCGGGACCGAAAATCCGGCCGCCCGCAGCGAGCGAAGAGGGCTGGTAGCACGCGGCGGGCGCGACGATGAGAACGCAATGCGCGAGCGCCTCCTCGCCGTCGAGCAGGGCCAGGCGGTGATATCCATCCGGCAGCGCCAGGTCGAGCACCAGCCGATACGCCGCGTAATCGCTGTCACCGTTCGCGGCGTGCCCGGACACATCGAGCGCATCGAGATCGATCGCTCCCTCGTGCTGCGCGCCGTTTTCTTCCTGCAGGCGAAAGCGCAGGCCCGGAGCGTGGTGGCGGCCGGCCCACTGCAGGCGCACTTCGCGCGGCACTCCGGGTCGCCATACTGCCACCGGCGGCAGAATCTCGGCGCGCCGTTGCGACTGCAACTGCGCCGCCGCGACCTGCTGCGCCGCCGCGTCATCGGCGGCAATGCCCATGGCGCGCAGCAATGCCTGCAACGTCGACGCCGATGCGCGCTGGGTCTGTCCCCGGGTGTCGACAAACTCGGGGGTGATGCCGGCCTCTTCGGCGAGGCTGATCAAGGCACTGCTCGCATCCATGCTTCAGGCTGGCGTCAGTCGCATTCCGGCGGGTACGAGTGTCACCCGCACACCCCAGGGCGGCAGCCGGTCGCGCGTGAGTTGCGCGCCATTGCTGCCCGCAAACACGACCTGATCCGGCGGCGCGTCATCCACGGCAGCGGCATCGGCCGAGAAATTGACTCGCAGGGTCCATTGCGCTTTGTCGCCCAGTGTCCAGTCCACCGCCAGAACCGCCGTGCCGATAATGCGATGCCTGCCGGTGCCGCCCTGCATTGCGCCAAGCCGTGGCACGAGGTGCTGGCGCCGGACAGCGAGGCAACGGCGGTAAAAATCGAGCCATGCGCGATGGTCCGCTTGCTCGATCTCGTTCCAGTCGAGGTGACTCGCCGCGAACGTGCCGGCCGCACCGGGATCGGGAATGCGCTCGCGCAGCGTGGGATCGGTGAATCGATCGAAGCGGGCAAATGCCTCGCGCCGCCCGCGCGTCACCGCCGCCGCAAGTTCGGGACCAAAGTTGCAAAAGAAAAGAAATGGCGTCGAGGCGGCGAATTCCTCTCCCATGAAGAGGAGCGGCGGTGAGGGGGAGAGGAGCACACAGGCGACCGCGGCGCGCACGGCATCCGGCGGCGCGATGGCGGTGATCCGCTCGCCGAAGGCGCGGTTGCCGACCTGGTCGTGGTTTTGCAGGAAGTTGATGAATGCGAGCGGCGGCAGGTGCGCGCTCGGCGCTCCCCGGTGATGGTTGCGGAAGGCCGACCAGTCATGCTGATGGATGAATCCCTCGGCGAGCCCACGACCCAGGCGCGGCAACGGCTGATCGGCATAGTCGGCGTAGTAGCCATCGGCTTCACCCGTGATGAGCGCATGCAAGGCGTGGTGAACGTCGTCGTTCCATTGGGCGCTCGCAGCTTGCGGCCGCAACGCGGCATCGCGCACGAGATACCCCGGATCGTTGCGGTCGTTCTCGAATACGAGATGCACGTTACGTTCGGGAGGCAATTGCCGGCGAATGGTCGCGGTCAGCTCGGCGAGGATGTCCGGCTGCGATTGATCCGCGATCGTATCCACGGCATCGAACCGCAGCCCGTCGGCGTGGAACTCCTCCAGCCAGTAGAGGGCGTTGTGCATGAAAAATTCGCGCACCGTGCGGCTGTGCGGACCATCGAAGTTGATGGCGGCGCCCCACGGCGTGGCATGCGCCGCATTGAAAAAGGCCGGGGCGTATGCATGAAGGTAATTCCCGTCCGGACCAAAGTGGTTATAGACCACATCGAAAAACACCATGAGCCCGCGCGCGTGCGCCGCATCGATCAGACGCTTGAGGTCGTCGGGCGTGCCATAACTCGCGTCCGGGGCGAAGGGCAGCACGCCGTCATAGCCCCAGTTGCGCCTTCCCGGGAAATCGGCCACGGGCATGAGCTCCAAGACGGTGACTCCCAGATCCACCAGATAATCCAGATGCCCAATGATGCTCGCGAAGGTGCCGCCCGGCGTGAACGTCCCGACGTGAAGCTCGTAAATCACGGCTTCCGCCCAAGGACGCCCGCACCAATCCCGGTCCCGCCATTCGTACGCGTGGGGATCGATCACCATGCTCGGCCGATGCACGTCATCCGGATTGGCCCGCGACGCGGGGTCGGGCACCACGATCCCGCCGTCGATCCGAAATGCGTAGCGCGTGCCTGCAGGGGCGTCGGCCGTGGAAGCTTCGAACCAGCCTTCACCTGCGGCAGCCATTGGCATGGGACGGGTGGCGGATGATTCGCCGAGCTCGAGTCCGACGTCTCTCGCCCCCGGCGCCCACAGCCGGAAGCGCGTCACGCCGTCCTCGGCGATCTGCGCTCCGAACGGCATTCGATGGTGGCGTTTCATGCGGTCACCGAGGTCCTGTTCACTCTGCACCCACGTGGGGACCGTGAACCCTGAATCAGCCCTTGAGGTGAAGCAGGAGCGCGAGCGCGCGTCCCTGCAATGGATATACGCCACCCGGCGGGAACGCGGGGGCGGCGGCGATCCCGGTTTGCTCCAGGGTATCGATGAGCGGTCGCCAATGACCGGCGCCGAACGCGGGCAGCACGAACGGCACCGGCTCGTGGTGGGCGTTGAACAGCAAGAGGAAGCCGTCATCGGTCACCGGGCGGCCGCGGGCGTCGATCTCGTCCAGCGCTTCGCCTTCGAGATAGACGCCAAGACACCGCGCGAAATCCTGGGCCCATTCCTGATCGGTCATTTCTGCGCCGTCGGGCTTGAGCCACACGATGTCCTTGGCGCCGCTGCCGTGCAGCGAGCGTCCCTCGAAAAAGCGCCGCCGATGGAAGACCGGATGGGCCGCGCGCAACGCGATCATTCGCTGCACGAAAGCAAGGAGCGTACGGTCCTCGTCGCTCACGTTCCAGTCGACCCAGCTGATCGCGTTGTCCTGGCAATAGGCATTGTTGTTGCCGCCCTGCGAGCGCCCCATCTCGTCTCCTGCGACCAGCATCGGGACGCCCTGCGACAGCAATAACGTAGCGAGAAGGTTGCGTTTGCGCTGGCCGCGCAACGTGTTTATGGCGGGGTCCTCGGTCGGCCCTTCCACGCCACTGTTCCAGGAGAGGTTGTTGTCGCTGCCGTCGCGGTTGCTTTCGCCGTTCGCCTCGTTGTGCTTGTCGTTGTAGGAGACGAGATCCTGCAGCGTAAAGCCATCGTGCGCGGTGACGAAGTTGATGCTCGCATGGGG
>JBDUCE010000106.1:0-7169 GCA_040003635.1 Betaproteobacteria bacterium | reverse complement strand
CCAGAATCGCCAGCACGCGATACGCCGCGGCAACGTCGAAGTCCGGCGCATCGCGGGTAATCGGCGCGAGCGAGCCAGCCTCGTCATAAGCTCGCAGCAGGCGCTCCGCGATCGCCTTTTCGTCAGCGGCCGAGGTCACTCGATCCAGCCGACGATCTTGAGCAAGGCCACACCCGCCGCGAATACCAGCACGGCAATCACCATCGCGATCACGACACCTACGATGCCGCTCAAGAGCCCCGACCATCCCTGAGGCGCCACCAGGAACCACGCCCCAACGGCGCCCGCGCCGCCGGCCAGGATGATCGCGGTCAAACTCGCCACCAGGGATCTGCCTCTACCCAAAGCCAAGCCTGCCTTTCCTCGTCGATCAATCCGTCATGCTACAGCGCGCGACGCCGCCGGCATTTCATCGCGCGCTATTTCGGGCGAGTCGATCGCGAGGACCTACCGGGACGGCACGGAGCCGATCTCCACGGAGCGGCGCTCTATACTGGAACCTCGCGGGGACCGATTCCGGTGTGGTGAGTATCAATGGGTGCGCGGTAACGGTGACGGTCGCAGCGCAGCGCATAAACTGTCTATGGTCACAACGGTGAGGGAGAGTGGGTCATGATGATAATTCGCACTGCCATTGTCGTGGCAAGTGTAATTGCGTTCGCGGGTTGCGCCGGCATGAGCCCCGCGCCAGGCAAGCCCGAGCTGATGATTATCGGCCTTGATGAAAAGGTCGGCATCGACAACGGCAACTTCGTCTTCGGCGCGCCGGGCAAGGACGGGGTGCTAATCATCGACATCGGCACCAACCCCCTTGCGCCGAGGATGGTCGCCAACCTGCCGCTGATGAACTCGATCTTCGGGCCGCCGACCAACCTCGCGATCACGCCCGACGAAAGCCTGGCACTGCTGGCGAATTCGATGGATTGGCAGAAAGAGGGTGCGGGATGGAAGCCGGTGCCCGACAACAAGCTGTACGTGATCGATCTCAAGGCCAATCCGCCTGCACTGATTGAAACGATCGCGGTCGGCAAGCAGCCTTCCGGCATGTCAATCAACCGCGCGGGCAACCTCGCGCTGATCGCCAACCGCGCCGACAATTCGATAAGCGTGCTCAGGATCTCCGGCAGGAAGGTGGAGATGATCGATACGGTTCAGATCGGGGAAAGCGTCGCACACGTGGTGTTCACCCCGGATGGCAGACGGGCGCTGGCGGGAAAGTTCCCCACTCACAAGGTGGCGCTGCTCGAGGTGAACGGAGAGAAGGTCGTTTACACGAAGCAGGACATCACGGTGGGGTTGTGGCCGTACAACCTCGATGTCACCCCCGATGGCAAGCTCGCGCTCACCGCGGACAATGGCAACAACGGCAGGTCGGATGGGAATGTCGACACGGTAAGCGTAATCGACCTGGAGACGAACCCGCCGCGCGTGATCGACAAAGTGGTGGTGGGCGACGCGCCCGAGGGCCTCGCGATCAGCCCGACCGGCAAGCTCGCGGTGGCGCTCCTGTTGAACGGCAACGATGCCCCCGGGAACTCATCGTTCTATAACCGCAACGGGAAAGTGGTCGCGCTGAAGATCGACGGTAAAAAGGTGACACGCACCAGCGAGGTCGAAGTGCGCGGATTGCCCGAGGGAGCGGTATTCAGCAACGATGGCCGGTATCTGTA
Organism: Betaproteobacteria bacterium; assembly: GCA_040003635.1. Taxonomy (GTDB): domain Bacteria; phylum Pseudomonadota; class Gammaproteobacteria; order Burkholderiales; family Casimicrobiaceae; genus CAIWHR01. The sequence continues at coordinate 5,499 of JBDUCE010000106.1, read as the reverse complement.
CGTCGGCAACTACCTCGACCGCGACATTACGATCCTGCGCGTCGATGGCGATCAACTCGTCGACACCGGGAAGTCAATGCAACTGCCGGGCCAGCCGGCCTCGATGCGCGGCCCGACGCGTTAAGGGACCGGGTGGCGCGCCGCTCGGGCAGATTGGGCCCGTGGCGATCGCGGACGCCAGCATCACCGGCACGACGGCCGAGGATCGATTTTTCGGTGTGACGAACCCAGGGGGCATTTCGGCGATCCAGATCTCCAATACGTCGGGGGGCATCGAAGTCGATCACCTGCAATACGGTATTTTTGGCGCAGCGCCGCCGCCCCCGCCACCCGCGACGGCAATTCTTATCCCGACGCTGTCGGAAACCGCCTTGATGCTGCTGGCGTTGATGGTGGCCGGTGTTGCCTGGCGCGCGCTCAGGCGACGCGATGCATGATCGGAGTCGGATAGCAGCCCGCAGCAGGCTGATCAGCGCCGATTGATGCAGTAGCTAAATCGCCGGGATGGGCAAGCCGCACGAACTGCGAACGGGAGCGCAAAGCTCCTCGACCTGGGCGGCTGCCTCCGTAGACCCTGATCGTGTTCCATCAGGTCCTCGACCCGCGGCAGCTCAGCCCGCGTTCGGCGATGCATGCAGGTCGTCGACCCAATGCACTTCTTCCGGGTTGGGCTCGACGGCGGGGATGTCGAGGTTGACCACCACGGGCTCCTGGCCACTGCGCACCAGCACGCAGGACAGCGGCTCGATGTCGCTCGCGTTGATCTCCTGGTGCGGCACGAATGGCGGCACGTAGATGAAGTCGCCGGGACCCGCCTCCGCGGTGTACTCGAGCCGGTCGCCCCACTTCATCCGCGCACGCCCGCTGACCACGTAGATCACGCTCTCGACGGGCCCGTGGTGATGAGCGCCCGTCTTGGCCTTGGCATGGATCACCACCGTGCCGGCCCACAATTTCTCGGCGCCGGCGCGCGCATGCGTGATGGCCGCCGCGCGATTCATGCCCGGCGTTTGCGCGGTATGGATGTCGAGCTCGCCGGCGCGCACCACGCGCACGCCACGAAGGCGCCATTTGGAACGTGAATCGGATTGGTCGGTCATGCGGTTCTCCTTCCAGACATCAAGCTCAGCCCTTATCTGATATTTACCCTCGTAAGGCGCAACCACTTTACACCCCACGGCCCGGGTTGCCGGCGCCGGTTACAAGGATGTAAGCAATGGTTATTTCCATCGTGCGCTATCGGTCGTTATCCTGCCTGGATCGCAAGATGGTCGCCACGCATTCCTGGGAGTTGCAATGAGCAAAATCCATGTCCTGCATGAAAACGACGCGTGGGTGGAACCCTTGCGCGCCGCCTTCGTCGAGCAGCAGTTGCCCTACGCGGAGTGGTTCCTGAGCGAGGGCACGGTCGATTTTGCCCAATCGCCGCCCGAGGGGGTGTTCTATAACCGGATGAGCGCCTCCTCGCATACCCGCGACCATCGATATGCCGCGGAGCTGACGGGCGGGGTGCTGGCGTGGCTCGAGGCGCATGGCCGCCGGGTGATCAACAATGCCCGCGCGCTGCAGCTCGAGATCAGCAAGATGGCGCAGTACGCGGCCCTACAGCGCCATGGGATCCGCACGCCATACACGATCGCGGCCGTGGGCCATGAACATATCCTGGCGGCGGCCCGCAGGATGGCCGGACCCTTTATCACCAAGCACAACCGCGCCGGCAAGGGGCTCGGCGTCCATCTTTTCCAGACGGTCGCAGGCCTCGAAGAGCACCTCCGCTCCCCGGCCTTCGAGCCGCCGGTCGATGGCGTAACCCTGATCCAGGAGTACATCCAGGCGCCCGAGCCGTTCATCACGCGCGTGGAGTTCGTCGGCGGCAAATTCCTTTATGCCGTGCGTGTCGACACGTCGCAGGGTTTCGAGCTCTGTCCGGCCGATGTCTGCCAGGTCGGCGATGCATTTTGCCCGGTGGGGACCACGCCGAGCCCCCGGTTCGAGATCATCGAGCGGTTCGAGCACCCGCTCGTCGAGCGCTATCGCCGCTTCATCGCGGACAACGGCATCGGCATCGCGGGAATCGAATTCATCACCGATCGCAGCGGCGAGCCCTACACCTACGACGTGAACACCAATACCAACTACAACAGCGACGCGGAAGCCAAAGCCGGCGTCTTCGGCATGCGCGCAATCGCCAGTTACCTGGGACACGAACTGCGCCGGCAGCAGCCCGACCAGCGCCTCGCCGCCTGACCGCCGGCCGCGAGTAGCAGCGCAGCGAGCGGCGATGCTACCTCACGGTCATTGCAGCGGTGAGCTGTCGCTCATGGTGGCGGAGAGATCCGCGCGCAGGCGCACGATGAAAGCTTCCGTGCTGGGTGAGGCCGCCGCCGAATAGTGCGCAGTGTAATCGGCCGCCACCGCCGGGGCGATCGCCTGCAGCAGCCAGTTTGCGGCCGCGAATAGCGGCGCGAGATCCGGGACCGCCGCCTCGCCGATCCCCACGTACGTAAATTGCGTGTCCTGGTGATGGGGCGCGATTGCGTCCAGGGCATCGGTCACCTCCCGCGGCGGCGTCGGCAAGCCCCGCGTCATCGCCTCGTGCAACGCCCGCGGGAGCGAATGGCGATAGTCATTGCAGAGGGTGTCGGCGGGCACGCCCCGCGCCCGCAAAAAAGCCTTGAGGGCGAACTCCAGCGCCTGCGCGGCGAGATGATAGTTGGCCTGCGCCTCGTCGCAGTCGAGCCGATGATGGGTCGATAGCGTGCGCACGGCACGCAGATAATCATGGGCATAGCGCCAATAAGCGAGGGCGTTGGTACGGCGTACTTCGAGGTCGGCGTTTTCAGTCATGCGATTCACTGGCGTACGGGCTTTCTGTGTCGGGATTCGGCGCCATAACGCGCCGACGGCGAAAATCCGGAAGGCGGCCCGGAAGCTGCTGCCGCACAACGCTGGCGAGTGGTGCAAAAAGGTTGGGTAGTGCGGGCGGCGCGAAGTTCCCGCCGAAGGCAGGAGAATGCGCAAGAGGACGTCCGCGGCAGACGAGTTGATAACGCTTCTCATACCGCTCCGGCCACTCGTAGCGGTATGATGATAGCTCATCGGCAACACACCTGCGGGGACCACCATGAGCGAGCAACGGGAAGTCGTCATTCTGAGCGGCGTGCGCACGGCCATCGGCGACTACGGCGGCAGTCTCAAGGATATCCCGCCGACCGAGCTCGCCGCGCGCGTGGTGCGCGAGGCAGTCCGTCGCAGCGGCGTCGATTCCGCGCTCATCGGACAGTGTGTCTTCGGCAATGTCATCCACACCGAGCCGAAAGACATGTACCTCTCGCGGGTGGCGGCAATCAACGGCGGCCTGCCGCATGATACCGGTGCACTGACCCTCAACCGCTTGTGCGGCAGCGGCCTCCAGGCCATCGTTTCCGCCGCCCAATACATCCTGCTCGGTGACGTGGAGGCCGCCGTCGCCGGCGGAGCTGAAAGCATGAGTCGTGCCGCCTTCATGTCGACGACGCAACGCTGGGGCGCTCGCATGGGGGACGTGAAAATGCTCGACGCCATGGTCGGTGCTCTCACCGACCCGTTTGACACCCTGCACATGGGCGTGACCGCGGAAAATGTGGCGAAGCAGTGCGGCGTAACGCGCGAGGCCCAGGACGCCTTCGCGGTGGAGAGCCATCGTCGCGCCGCGGCGGCGATCGGCGCGGGTCGCTTTAAGGACCAGATATTGCCCATCGAGCTCAAGAGCAAAAAAGGTCCGCTCGACTTCGACACCGACGAGCATGTGCGCGGCGAATCGACGGCCGAGGGCATGGCCAAGCTCAAGACCGTATTCATCAAGGAGAACGGCACGGTGACGCCGGGCAACGCCTCGGGCATCAATGATGCGGCGGCGGCGCTGGTGCTGATGGAGCGCTCGGTTGCAACGGCCAAGGGATTGAAGCCGATGGCGCGCCTAATCGCGTATGGCCATGCCGGCATTGATCCCAAGATCATGGGCCTCGGACCGGTATCCGCCGTCAAGCGGGCCCTGGCCAAAGCGCGCCTGCGGATCGGCGACATCGACGTGATCGAATCCAACGAGGCCTTCGCGGCCCAGGCACTCGGCGTGAGCAAGGAGCTGGACCTCGATCCGGCCAAGGTCAACCCCAATGGCGGCGCAATCGCGCTTGGCCATCCGATCGGCGCGACCGGGGCGATTCTCACCGTCAAGGCGATGTACGAGTTGCACCGCTCCGGCGGCCGCTATGGCCTCGTGACCATGTGCATCGGCGGGGGTCAGGGCATCGCCGCGATCATCGAACGGCTATAGGCGTCGGCGGCGCGGCGCGCACTTCGCACAGTTCAGTGCGACCGGTCACGGCGCGCGAGTGTTGAGACGCAACAGCCGCTGGGGATCGAGCTCCTCCAGGCGCACGATCCCCAGCATGGCCATGTCGCGCGCAATCTCGTCGAACAACAGACCGATGGCGTGACTCACCCCAGCGACGCCGCCGATGGCTGCCGCGTAACCGAATGGCCGTCCGACGAAGACGAATCTCGCCCCGAGCGCCAACGCCTTGAGCACATCCGTACCGCGGCGCACGCCACTGTCCATCATGACCGGAATGCCGGGGCACGCCGCGACGATCCCCGGCAGCACGCGCAGGGGCGACACCGCACCGTCGAGCTGACGCCCGCCGTGATTGGAAACGATGATGCCGTCGGCCCCGGCGTCGCGGGCGACGCGCGCATCCTCCGAGTCGAGAATGCCCTTGACGACGAGCGTACCTTTCCATAGACGACGGATCAGCCTGAAATGGGTCCAATCGAGATGCCCGCGATCGGACCAGTCGCGAATCACGTTTGGCGACAGAATCGGCGCGCCGCGTGTCGCGTAGTTGTTCTCGAAGTGCGGCATGCCGTGGCGAAACAGGGTGCGCAGGAACGTTCCGAAGAGCCATCGCGGGTGCGTAATGCCGTCCCACGCGAGACGAACCGACGGACGGAGCGGCGTGGAAAAGCCCGCCCTCACATTGTTTTCGCGGTTGCCGGCAACCTGCGAATCGACCGTGATCACCAGGTTCCCGAATCCCGCCCGCGCCACGCGTTCGATCAGCGCCGTGATCTGCGACACCTCGCCCGGAAGGTAGGCTTGAAACCACGTACCCTTGCACTCTCGTGCGACGTCCTCCATACGGATGAGCGATGAGCTGCTCATGATCATCGGAACGTTGGCTGCTGCTGCGGCTTGGGCCAGCACCACGTCGCCGCGATACGCGTAAAGCGCACTGATCCCGAGCGGCGCAATGCCGAATGGAGCAGCGTAGTCGTGACCGAAGAGGGAGGTCTGCTGCGAGCGCTTGGAGACGTCGGTCAGCACCCGCGGTATGAACCCCAGCTCGCGAAATGCGGCGCGATTGTCGGCCAGTGACGCGTTGGTTTCAACCGCTCCGGCGACGTAGCCGAACACCGGTCGCGGCAGATGCTTCCGGGCTGCCGCCTCGAAATCGTCGA
>JBDUCE010000105.1:0-7170 GCA_040003635.1 Betaproteobacteria bacterium | reverse complement strand
GGGATGATGTCGTGGTCGGGACGGCCGCACTTCAGGTTGGCGGGCACCGCGACGGCAATCTGCTTGGGGTGCGGCAGCCCGAGGTTATTCATGTAGCCGGTGAAATCCTCTTCGCCGATATCACCACCCAGGCGCGGGTTGTATCGCTTTTCCTCGCCGACGCTGGTGACGGTCAGGCCGCGATAGTCATGCGCCGGGTAGAGCAGGCACTCATCGGGCAACGAAAGTATCTGCTCATGCACCGACCGGAACATGACATGCGGGTCGCCCTGCTGAAAATCGGTGCGTCCGCTTCCACGGATCAGCAGGCAATCGCCGGTGAATGCCATCGCCCGGTCGTCGAGCACATAGGTCATGCAGCCGCTGGTGTGACCGGGGGTCGAGCGCGCTTCGAGATGACGCGCGCCGAACGCAACGCGATCGCCGTGCTGGAGATAGCGGTCGGCACCCTCGGCGCCTGCTCGCGCCGAAACCGCGATCGCGCTGCCGAGCATCTGCTTCAAGAGCCACGCACCCGTGACGTGATCGGCGTGCACGTGCGTTTCGAGCGTGGCCACCAGACGCAATCCCAACTCATGCAGCAGCGCCGCATCACGACGGGCCTGCTCGAAGACGGGATCGATCAACAGGGCGTCGCGCGCTTCGCCATCGCCCAACAGGTAGGTATACGTCGACGACGGGGGGTCGAACAATTGCCGGAAGATGAGCATATGCATCCTCGAGGGATGGGGTTCGCCGGAGCATCTCCGGATTGCCCCTATGTTAGTGCAATCCCGGAAGGCATCCAATGGTTGTCGAACATGCCCAGCGCCGTTCTCAATCCGCCTCCCTTGCCGCATCGAACACGGCCTCGGCGGCGGCGAGGTCTTCGAGCGCGAAGCCGACCGACTTGAACACGGTGATGTCTTCCGCACGTGCCCGCCCGGGATGACTACCGGTGGCCAGATCGCGCAACGACGCCGCAATCTTCTCCGGATCGATCGCCCCACTCGCGATCGCCTGCACCACGTCGCCGCCCTCCGCCAGCGCGGCAGTGCGCTCATCCACCACGATCAGGTCGGCGCGCTGCAACACCGCATCGTCGCTCTCGCGCATCGTCGACCTGAAGGCACCGACAAGATCGACATGAGTGCCGGCTTCAAGCCATGCGCCATGAACGATGGGCTCGGTCGAAAGGGTCGCGCAGCAAACGATATCGGCATCGCGCACCGCCGCTTCGAGATGGGTGCACACCTCCACCGGCAATCCGTCGCGCACCATCGCCGCGGCGGCGGTGGTGGCATGCGCCTGGGTGCGACTCCATAGACTTACGCGCGAGATGGGCCGCACGCTCGAATGCGCCTCGATGAGGCCGCGCGCCTGCCGGCCGGCACCGACCATCACCAGGTGCGCCGCATCGGCACGCGCCAGGAATCGCGCCGCATAGGCCGAGGCCCCGGCGGTGCGTCGCGCGGTGATTTCCTCGCCATCGAGCATGGCCAGCGGCTGACCGTTCCGGGCATCGAAAAGCACATAGACCGCCGCCACCGAGCGTTTGCCTTCGCGTCGATTGCCCGGAAACACGGTGACCAGCTTCACGCCGATGCGATGGCCGGTGCGCCACGCGGGCATCAGGAGCAGCGAGCCGTCGTGGCCCTCGGGCACCTGAATGGCATGGCGTGCCCGAAGCGGCACCTCGACCTCCGCGCGCAATGCGCTTTCGAGCGCCGCCAGCATGCGCGGCCACGGCAGGTGTGTGCGGATGGCGGCGGCGTCGAGGTCGAGCATGGCCGGGGAAACCTATTGATGATTATCGAAATGAGTGGCACTGCCGCGGGAAGCCCGTCACCCCGCGAACGCGGCGATCCATTTTCGAAAGAATGAGCGACGCTGCCGCGATAAGCCAGTCATCCCCGCAAACGCGGGGATCCATTTTTGAAAGGCACAGGTCCCTGCCTTCGTAGGAACGACGATATCCAGCGTTCGAACGTCACCCATTTTCGTGATCCTCAATAATCGTCTGCCGCCGCTTCGGCGTCGGTCTCGTCCGCCGCGATGGCCAGCAGCGCTGCATTGCCACCCGCAGCGGCGGTATTGATCGTCACGGTGCGCTCCACCAGCAGCCGCGACAGGTCATAGCCACCATTGGCATCCGGAACGATCACGGGCACCAGCTTCCCCTCGATCGCAGCGACCTGGGCCCGCAGTTGCGCCAGCCGAGCGGACGGAAGATCGGCGAGCACGGCATCCAACGTGGTCGGATCGAAGGCATCGACGAGCTGCAATGGCGCGGCGTCAAGCCCCTTCCGGATGCCAAGCGTCAGATGCGAGCGCATCATCACCACGGCATTGCCTGCGCCATGGGCCACCCGCGCCTGGAGGCGCAACCCACGCTCGTCGTCAGCTAGACACGCCACCGTGCCGCGCGGGCGATATTGCAGCTCGTTCCGCTCGCCGGTCGGTCCGGGAAGGACTTCCCGCATCGCGGAGGGCAGATGCAGCGGCAGGTGGCGAACCAGCCGGCGAAGATAGAGCGGACCGCCGGCCTTGGGCCCGGTGCCGGAAAGACCCAAGCCGCCGAACGGCTGCACGCCCACCACCGCACCGATCATGTTGCGATTCACATACACGTTGCCGGCCTGGATGCGATCGAGAACGAGCGCCACCGTTTCGTCGATGCGGGTATGCAGGCCGTGCGTGAGCCCGTAACCCGTGGCATTGATGCGATCGATCAGCGCGGGCAATTCATCACGGCGCCAGCGCACGACGTGGAGCACCGGCCCGAAAACTTCCCCCGTCAGGTGCGACAAGCCATCGATGCCACCAAGATCGATCAGCGTCGGCACCCAATAGCACCCTTGCGCCGACCTCGCTGCGTCCGGCGCGCTCGCGTCGGGCGGCGCCTGGAATATCCGCAAGCCCACAGCCCGCATCCGGTCGACGTGGGCACTCAAGCGCCGCAAGGTATCGGCGTCGATCACCGGACCGATGTCGGTCGCCAGGGCACGGGGGTCGCCCACGACGAGCTCGCGCATCGCGCCCTCGAGCATGGTGATCATCACCTCGGCCACGTCATCCTGTACGCACAGCACCCGCAGCGCCGAGCAGCGCTGACCGGCACTGTCGAAGGCCGATTGCAGGACGTCGCCAATCACCTGTTCGGGCAGCGCGGAGCTGTCGACGATCATCGCGTTCTGCCCGCCCGTTTCCGCGATCAGCACCGGGTCGTCGTCGCGCACCGCAAGTTGCCGATTGATCGTGCGCGCCACCGCGGTCGATCCGGTGAACATGACTCCGGCGATGCGGGGGTTCGCGACCAATGCTGCCCCGACGATCTCACCGCGACCGGTTAGAAGCTGCAGCGCGGCACGAAGCACGCCCGCCCGATGGAGGAGGGCAACGGCCAGCGATGCCACCAGTGGTGTTTGTTCGGCAGGTTTCGCCAGCACCGGATTGCCGGCCGCCAGCGCCGCAGCGATCTGGCCGACAAAAATGGAAAGCGGAAAATTCCACGGGGAAATGCACACCATCGGTCCGCGCGCCGACGCTTCGCTCCCCGTCAACTCGGAGCGCGCCTGCATGGCGTAATAGCGGCAGAAATCGACGGCTTCGCGAATCTCCCCCACCGCGTTGGGCACGGTATGGCCTGCTTCGCGGACGAGCAGCGCGATCAACTGCGACCGCTCGGCTTCGAACAGATCCGCCGCCCGCTCGAGACATCGGGCGCGCTCCTCGACCGTGGTCGTGCCCCATGCGCTGCCGCGATCGCCGGCCAGGCGCACCGCGCGCTCGACATCGTCGATCGTTGCCTCGGCGACCGCACCCACCACGTCGGCCCGATCCGCAGGGTTGCGGACTTCGCTCCACGCCCTGCTGCCTATTGCGCGCTGATCGCTCGAGCGCCGTATTGCTGCTTGGGCATCGGCGAGCGCTGGCGTCGCTTCGATGTACGGTTCGGTCGCAGCCAACGCGCGCCCGAGCTCGAGCAGCACGTGGTCATCCGCGCAATCGAGACCCTCCGAGTTGCGGCGAGGCCCGAGCATTTGCGACGGCAGCGGTATGCGCGGATGCGGCGCGCCGCCGGTACGCAATGCCTGCGCCACCGGATCCTCGACCAGCGCTTCGATCGGCACCTGCGGATCGACGATGCGATTGACAAACGAGGTGTTGGCCCCGTTTTCGAGCAACCGGCGCACGAGGTAGGCGAGCAGCGTCTCGTGCGAGCCCACCGGGGCGTAAATGCGGCAGCGCCGATCGAGGCCTGCGGGTCCCACGACTTGATCGTAGATGCTTTCGCCCATGCCGTGCAGGCACTGGAACTCGTATTCCGCATCGGCGGCGAGCGTGTGCACCGCTGCGATCGTGAAGGCATTGTGCGTGGCAAACTGCGGATAAACGGCATCCGGCGCTTTGATCATCGCACGCGCGCAGGCGAGATACGAAACATCGGTATGCGACTTGCGCGTGAACACCGGATAGCCGGGCATGCCGTCGACCTGCGCCCGCTTGATCTCCGTATCCCAATAGGCGCCTTTCACCAGGCGCAAATTGATGCGACGGCGCTGCCGGCGCGCGAGCTCCACGATCCAGTCGACCGCCGGCCGGGCGCGCTTCTGGTAAGCCTGTATCACGAAGCCCAGGCCCTGCCACGCGCGCAGCATCGGGTCGCTCGCGAGGTGCGCCAGAACCTCGAGCGACAATTCGAGCCGGTCGGCCTCCTCGGCGTCGATGTTGAGACCGATGTCGTAGTGCTGGGCGAGCCGTGCCAGCACCAGCACGCGCGGCATCAACTCGCGATGCACGCGTTGGCGCTGGCTGCGAACGAAACGCGGATGCAACGCTGAAAGCTTGACCGAAATGCCGGGACCCCCGTGCACGCCGCGCCCCGAGCTCGCCTGCCCGATGGCGTGCACCGCGGCTTCATAGGCGCCCAGGTAGCGTTGCGCATCCGCCGTGGTCGCCGCACCTTCGCCCAGCATGTCATAGGAAAACGTGTAGCCGCGGGCTTCACGCTCGCGGGCGTTGGCGAGCGCCTCCTCGATGGTGCGTCCCGTCACGAACTGCCGTCCCAGGAGGCGCATCGCGAGATCGACCCCGCGCCGGATCATCGGCTCTCCGCCTTTGCGCAACAGCGAGGCCAGCGCCTGCTCGAGCCGATTCTCGCTACGCGAATCCATGAGGCGCCCGGTGACGAGGAGTCCCCAGGCCGCAGCGTTGACAAAGAGCGATGGCGACGCGCCGACATGCGCGCGCCACTGGCCGCGCGCGAGCTTGTCGCGGATCAGCTGGTCGCGCGTGGCGTTATCGGGAATGCGCAGCAGCGCTTCGGCCAGGCACATGAGCGCGATGCCCTCGTCGCTGTCGAGCGAAAATTCCACCATCAGCGCGTCGACACCGCCGGCGCGCGCACGCTCGGAGCGCACGGCATGCGCGAGCCGCGTCGCGAGTGCCTGCGTCGTGGCGAGCTCGGTCGCATCGAGCCGTGCCTCGCCGATGAGCCCGGCCACCGTGGTCTTCTCGTCGGCCCGATGGCGTTGCCCGATCGCCGTGCGTGCGGGCAAGGCGCCGAGCGCATCGGCGTTGGCATCGAATCCCAGGTCGAAGCGGACCACCGATGCCTCGGGCGGGAGGGGGAGACTCGACATGAGCCGGGGGACCAAGGACTGCAGGGGAAGGTGGACGGGGATTTTAACGTGCGGCGCCGTTGCCGGGGCCACCACGCAAGCTTGGTCCGGTTAGTGGACAATCGTGGTGGACAATCGTGGTTGCCACCACGTCTTGGGAGATGTCATGCAGGATCCACCCTCCGCACCGCCGGTGCGCATCGAAAAGGATGCGTTGGGAGAAGTGCCGGTACCCGCCGATCACCTGTGGGGCGCGCAAACGCAGCGCTCGCTCGTCAACTTCGCGATCGCGCTCGACCGTTTCCACTGGGGGCGACCGGTCATTCGCGCCTTCGGTGTGGTCAAGCAGTGCGCCGCAGTGGCCAATGGGATGCTGGGAGAGCTCGCCCTGGACAAGGTGGATCTGATCGTCCGCGCCGCGCAGGAAGTGATCGACGGCAAGCTCGATGGCGAGTTTCCGCTGGGCGTTTTCCAGACCGGGTCCGGCACGCAATCCAACATGAATGCCAACGAGGTGATCGCCAATCGCGCCATTGCGCTCGCCGGCGGGAAGCTCGGCAGCAAAACGCCGGTGCATCCGAACGATGACGTCAACCGCAGCCAGTCCTCCAACGACGTGTTCCCCGCCGTGATGCATGTCGCGACCATGGCCGAGCTCGATCACCGCCTGCTTCCGGCCGTTCAGGCATTGCGCGCGACGCTGCACCAAAAAGTGGAAGCATTCGCCGACATCGTCATGATCGGACGCACCCATCTGCAGGACGCAACGCCGCTGACGCTCGGGCAGGTGATCTCGGGATGGGTGGCCCAGCTCGACGCCGCGTTGGCGATCCTGCACGCGGTGCGCCCGGGTTTGAGCGAGCTGGCGCTCGGCGGCACCGCCGTGGGCACCGGCCTCAATGCCGACCCGCGTTTCGGGGACACGGTCGCGCGCGTCATTGCCGAGCACACCGGAGCGCCCTTCACGAGTGCCGCCAACAAGTTCGCGGCGCTTTCCGCCCACGATGCAATGGTCAACGCCAGCGCGGCATTGCGCACCCTCGGCGGGGCGCTGATGAAGATCGCCAACGACGTCCGATGGTATGCGAGCGGCCCGCGGGCAGGGATCGGCGAGATCAGCGTTCCGGACAACGAGCCCGGCTCGTCGATCATGCCGGGCAAGATCAATCCGACGCAATGCGAAGCGTTGACGATGATTGCGGTGCAGGTATTCGGCAACGACGCCGCCGTCGCATTTGCCGGATCGCAAGGCAATTTCCAGCTCAATGTATTCAAGCCGGTGATGCTGCACAACGTGCTCCAAAGCATCGCCATCCTCGCCGATGGCATCCATTCATTCGAAGAGCGCTGCGCCCGCGGCATCGAACCCAACCGGACGCGCATCCGCGCCCACCTCGAAGACTCGCTGATGCTGGTGACCGCCCTGAATCCCCACATCGGCTATGAGCGCGCGGCCGAGATCGCATTGGCGGCGCACCGCGAAGGCACCGCGCTGCGCGAGGCCGCATTGAAACTCGGTTATGTGAGCGGCGAGGACTTCGACCGGTGGGTACGACCCGAAGCCATG
>JBDUCE010000104.1:0-7239 GCA_040003635.1 Betaproteobacteria bacterium | reverse complement strand
GCAGGTTGTATTCCTGCTCCTTGTACCGCAGGCCACCCAAAAGGAGAGCCATGCCGACAAGTCCATTGAGCACGATCATCACCACCGAGAACATCGTGTCGCGGGCCAGCGTCGGGTTAGGGTCGCCGGTGGTCATCACGATCGCAATCGTCATGATTTCGATGCTCGCGACCGACAGCGTGAGGATCATCGTGCCGTACGGTTCGCCCAGAAGTACCGCCAGGTAGTCGGCGTGGCGAACCACGGAGGCGGAGCCGAGAATGATCAACGCGAAGAGCCAGGCGAACATCAGCGCGCCCAGCATCGTCTCGGTTTCTCCGACTAGCCAGTCATGACCGAGCACCGCAAACAGCGCCGCAGTGGTGGCGATCACGAACAGTGGCGCCTCCCGGCGGTATGCCGGCGTCGGTGTGGGGTGGTCGACGACCTTCAGCGCGGGCACGTCATGTTCGTCTTTGCGGCGACGTCCATGCGCCTGGTATTCGTTCCGTCCTCGGTTTCGCGAATCGGCATATTGAGTAACGCCTCGCTTGGCGCCGCCGCAGGAATCGGCTGCGCAGAATCCAGGAATGCACTCTACCAGCTCTTGCTCTCCTGACAATGATCACTCTTATTGCTTGACCGTAGATTCCCATCGACAAGAAATAGGCGAATCTTTGAATGGCATAGGTTGTCGCACACACTTTCTTCGGGCTCCGTCCGCCGCATCAAGTAACATGCACCTCTCATCCTTGACGCGTGTTCAATCATGACAAGAGCGATTTTGGCGCTGGGTGTTGCGCTAATACTGGCGGCCTTCAATTGCGCGGCCAAGCCTACCTTGGAACAAACCGTGGAATTCTCCATCAAGGAGGCCAACCAGGGCGTCGGCGTTGACGACAAGTTCTTCTACGCTGTCGACAACCAGGCCATCGGCAAGTATGACAAGAAGACCGGGAAGCTCGTCAAGCAATGGCAAGGCGACAAGAAAGGTCCCATTCTCCACCTCGACAGCGCGATGGTGAAGGACGGCAGGGTCTACTGTGCGCACTCTAACTATCCTGAATGGCCGATGACCAGCTCGCTCGAAATCTTCGACGCAGAGACGCTCGAGCATGTAGGCTCGCACAGCTTCGGCATCAACTGGGGATCGCTCACGTGGGTCGATTGGCACGACGGCCATTGGTGGCTCACGTTCGCTAATTACGACAAGCTGTACGGCCCCGACAAGACGCCGTACGGGCGCAAGGCCACGACCCAGATGATCAAGTTCACGCCTGAGTTCCTCATCGTGCAGGGATGGGTGCTGCCTAAAGAGTTGCTCGATCGATTCGAGGACATGAGCAACTCGGGAGGCTCATGGGGTCCCGACGGATATCTCTACCTTACGGGCCACGATCCCGCGGAGCTCTATCGCGTGCGCCTCCCCAATGCGGGCTCGGTGCTCGAGGTGGTCGATATCATCCCCATGAACATTCGCGGTCAGGGCATCGCGTGGGATCGCTCGCAGCCCGACGTGATCTACGGAATCGTTCGTGCCACCGCCAAGGAGCGCGCTGCGGGCGGAGAGCACAAGGTGACGGTGTTCAAGCTGGTGGACAAGTGAAGACCGCGGACGAGCCTCGAGCTGGGAGGATCGCGTTCAGTACGGGAACGCGTGCGACGAGCGCAAACAGGTCGCGTGGCATCGCGGTCGCCAGGTACCACAGCGCGACCGCGCGCGAGTCTAATGCTCCTTGACGTCCTGCGGCTCGTTCGCAACGGTCGTCACATAGACCGTGCCGGTGAAGCTTGCGATCAGCGTCGCGTCGGCGCGATGGACTTCCACGCGGTAGACGGCGAGTTTGCGCGAGCGCGATACTTCTACCGCGGTTGCGGTCAGCACATCGCCGGCGCGCGCGGCCACGTGATACGCGATATGCGCGCCGATGCCCGCGGCGATCATGCCATGGGAATTGGAGGCGAGACCGAACGCCGTGTCGGCGAGTGTAAAGAGCATGCCGCCGTGGCACGTGCCGTTGAAGTTAAGGTGCTGCGGGCCGACGGTTGCCATCACCACGGCGCGCCCGGGCCCGCCCTCCACGCAGGCAAGGCCCATGGCCAGACCGAAGGGCTCGCGTGCGCCGAGCCGCAACACGCGCTTCGCCGCCTCGGTGCCGTCCGCGCCGCCGTTGATGGACGGTCGCGGCGCGCGTAGTCGTCGGCCGTAGCCCGCGGAGGCGCCATGCGCGCTCACCGCATCGACCACTGCAGCAACGCCATCCGCCAGTGTCGCCGTGGTCTTGATCACGGGCACCTCCTGGGCGCCCCGGCGGCGAAGCCTCAGCATATCCTTGAGGTCGCGCACAGTCGCCTCGGCGGCAGGCAGGTCGCCTTTGTTGACCACGAACACATCCGCGATCTCGAAGATTCCGGCCTTGATTGCCTGTACGTCATCCCCGAGCCCGGGTGGGCACACCACCACGCGGGTGTCGGCAATCGCCGTGATCTCCACCTCCGACTGTCCCGCGCCGACCGTCTCCACGATCACGACATCGAAGCCGGCGGCGTCGAGAATGTCGACGATGCGTGAGGTCGTGCGCGAAAGTCCGCCCAGGTGGCCGCGCGAGGAGACCGAGCGGATGAATACGTCCGGATGGGTGCCGTGCTCGCCCATGCGCACGCGATCGCCGAGCACCGCGCCGCCGGTCAACGGGCTCGAAGGATCGACCGCGACCACCGCGATGCTCTTGCCGCGCCGGATGAGCTCGCCGAGGAGCGCATTGATCAGCGTCGACTTGCCCGCGCCGGGCGGACCGGTGATGCCCAGCACGTGCGCTGCGCCCGCATGCGGCGTCACGGCGGCCGAAAGCCCGGCCGCACCCGGGCCGTCATTCTCCACCGCGCTGATCGCATGACCAATCGCGCGGCGGTCCCGATCCAGAATGCGCGCAAGGGCCGAGGCGCGGCGCGCGTTCCCGTCGCCGCTATTCAAGATGGGGTGCTCATACCATCGCCAGCGGTTGTCCGAAGCCAAGCTCGCGCCGCAGCGTGCCGCAGATTTCGCCGTGGGTGCAACCGGCTTCCGCCGCCGCGACCACCTGCGCAAAAATATTGTCGTGCGGATTGTTGGCTGCGCGGGCAAGCGCATCGAGACCCTGGCCCACCGCTGCCTGCGAGCGCTCGGCTTTGAACTGCGCGAACGCCGCCAGGTGAGCACGCATCTTTTCAGGATCGGGCTTGGCGAGCGCCGGCCGCGCGCTCTTGTCCTCGTCGACCTGAAAGGCGTTGACGCCCACCACGGTTTGCTCGCCGGTTTCGATCTTGTTCTGAAAGCGCTGCGCTGATTCGCCGAGGATTCTTTGCACGACGCCGGCTTCGACAGCGCGGTACATGCCGCCTGCCAGGTCGACCATCCCCATCACCCGCAGGATCTCTTCCTCCATCTGATTGGTCAGCGTCTCGACGTAATAGCTGCCGCCCAGAGGATCGATGACGTCGGTGAGGTGCGCCTCTTCGCGCAGGATATTCTGGGTGGCCACCGCGATGCGCGCCCCGAATTCGGTGGGACACGACAGCGCCTCGTCGTACGCATCGGTATGAAGCGATTGCAGGCCGCCCAGAATCCCCGCCATCGCCTGCACCGTGACGCGGGAAATATTGTTGAGGGGTTGCTGACGGGTGAGATCGACGCCCGAGGTTTGCGCGTGGAACTTGAGCCGCCAGCTGCGCGGATCCTTGGCGTCATAGCGCTCGCGTATGAGGCGCGCCCAGACGCGCCGACCCGCGCGGAACTTGGCGATTTCCTCGAAGAAGCTCACCGAAATGTCGAAGAAGAACGTGAAGCGCGGCAGGAACTGGTCCGGCGCCATGCCGCGTGCCACGCAGTCGTCGGCAGTCTGCAATGCCGTGCAGAGCGCGAAGGCCATCGCCGCGGCAGGCGTGGCGCCGGATTGCTGCATGTGCTGTCCGACCACCGACATCGGGTTCCAGCGCGGCAGGTGACGGTTGCAGAACTCGATGTGATCGCCGAGGATCCTCCGCGCGCCAGGAAGGGCAATGCGAAAGAACATGTGGTTGGCCACGTAGTGACTGATGTAATCGCTTTGATTCGAGGTGCCGCTGATGTGATCCCATTTCACCCCGCGGCGCTTGGCGGTCGCCAGCAGGAAGGCGAGCAGGGTGAAGGGCGACGGATCATTCATCGCGCACGAGGTTTGGGCGAGATCCACGCCGGCGAGACAAGCGTCCATGTGCTCGACGGTATTCGCCACCACTCCGCAGGTGCCGAGGAGCTCGGCATGCACCTCGTCCATGTCATAGCCGCGGAACACCGAATTGCAGGGAATGAGCGACACCGCCGTGGCGCCCTGGCCGATGATGTCGAGCAACCGCGCGTTGTAATCGGGCGGCGTGCCCAGTCCGACGAGCTGGCGCTGCGTCCAGGTGCGGCCGCGATGCATGGTGGGATAAATGCCGCGCGTATAGGGCGGCTGTCCGGGATACCCGAGATCCTCCCCGGCGCGCTCGCCGCTCCAGTCGGCCGCCGTGTACAGCGGCTTGATGGTAAGGCCCGAGCGGTTTTCGGAGGATCGGTCCACGCCGATCTGCGCGGCGTAATCCTTTTCCCATTGGGTGAGGCCGGTAGCCGGTTGCAGCAAGGTCGAGTCCAGCGGTTTGTTCATGGCAGCTCCTTCATGCGGCAAAGCGTTGGGCGCGCAGCTTCGGCACCATTTCGCGGATGTAACTGGAGATATCGTCGAGCCCGGCGCCGGGATGGAAGACGCGGGCGACACCTGCCGCAAGCAGCGTTGCTTCATCTTCGTCGGGAACGATGCCGCCCACGATCACGGCCACGTCATCGAGACCCGCGGCGCGCAACGCGGCCATGAGCTTCGGCACGATGAGGTGGTCGGTCGCGAGCGACGAGATGCCGATCACGTCGACGTCCTCTTCGGCCGCCAGCTTCACCACCGCGCCGATGTCCTGCCAGGGGGGCGTATAGATTACTTCCATGCCGGCATCGCGCAGATGCGCGGCCACCACGCGGCTGCCGCGATCATGACCGTCGAGACCGATTTTGGTCACCAGCACCTTCGGTATCACATTCATCGATTATTCCTGGTCAAGGGGACGGCGCAGCAGGGCGACAAAGCCGCGGGCGATGGCCGCTGCGTCGTCACGGCCGGGGCGATACCATGTTTGCGACCAGTTCAGCGCGCCCAGCAGCATGAGCCGTAGCGTGCGCCGGTTGGTCCCGGTGGGAAGCGGGAGCGCACGGGTCAGATCGACAAAAATCCGCTCGTACCGATCGCGCAGGGCGACCAGACGCGTGCCGATCGCCGGCACGTCGGCGGGGCGCACCCGGATGACCACCTGGGCGTAATCGCTCTCTTCCAGCAGCGCTTCGAGATGCGCCACGCAAGCTGCCTCCAGCCGCTGCCAGGGGTGGATCTTGTCCTCGACCGCGGCGGCCACGCGCTCCGAAATCCGGCGTACGCCTTCTTCGTAGACGGCGGCAAGCAGATCTTCCTTCGCCGCAAAGTGGTAGTAGAGCGAGCCCGGCAACATGTCGACCTTGCGCACGATGTCGCGAATCGAGGTGCCGGCGAAGCCTTGGCTGCCGAACAAGCGGGCGGCTTCATCCAGAAGGAGCGGCAGACGGTTGTCCACACGCGGAGCGCGAAGAGGCCGGTTCATCGTCAGTACCCAGGGTCAGGGGCCAGTACAAAACAAGTGTTTGTTTTAGTCGCAAAACGGCTTGAAGTCAAGGGCCGAGCGACTTGGGGTGTCGCCGCCGCTGTCCTGTCGCCAAGCGTGCCCGACCGTTGATGGCTGCGCGAACGACTCCTTCCACGGGGCGGATGCCTCGCATTGCTCGAGATCGAAGCAGATCGAACCGCAATGATCCTCGCGGAGCGGCCCGCGCGAGGAAGGATTCGTTTCGGTTGCGATCCGGCCAAGCGACGTGATAGGTTGATTCAGGATCGTATGCTGCGCGACTTCGGGAAGCTCCGAATCGGGCCGTGCCTAGCCCGGGTGGCGAGGCCAACAGCTACCGTGACGGAGGATGTCCCGATGCACCCTCTTCGTGTAGTGGCATCTCAAGTCTGCGCCGGGCTGGGGCTGGTGATGACAGCCGTCATTCCCGGCGTGGTCAGTGCGAGCAACGGCCTCAACCTGATTGGATTCGGCACCGAGTCCGCCATGATGGGTGGTGCGGACGTCGCCGTCGCGCGCGACACGACCGCTCTCAATACCAATCCTGCCGGCTTGAGTCGATTACCGGGGCCGGCCTTGGACGCCTATTCGGCCGGTGCCTATGCCCTCGATGTGGGACACCGCGACGCGCTCGGCAACGATGTAAGCGTCTCGAACCATTTCATTCCGCTGGGCGGCGGTGGCTATGCCCGCCCGCTCACTGATCGGATAACCGTTGGCGCCGGCATGTTCGCCCAGGGCGGCGCGGGCAACGTGTTCAAGCATGTGCAAAGCGGATTCGGCACGACCGACGAGTTGTCGGCGCTTTTCGGTATCCTGAAATTCAGCGCCGGTGCGACGTGGAAGGCCACCGACACCCTCGCCCTCGGCGTTAGCGTGGCCGCCGTCTACTCCCGCGTCGAACAGCGCGTTTTTCCCGACACCTCCGTCGCCGGTCCCATGCCCTTCTTCGGCCTGCAACTGAAAGCCGTCGACGGCGTGAACGGCACGATGAAGGCGGGCGCTCTGTATACCCCGAACGAACTCTGGACTTTCGGCGCGACATTCACGCCCAAGGCACGTCTGACGATGGATGGCGGCCGCGCGATCGTCAACCTGACGGCCGTTGGTCTGGGTAACGTGGTCTATCACGATGTGCGACTCAGCGGGCTCGCTCTGCCGCGCGAGGTTGCCGTAGGCGCCGCGCTGCAGGCAACCCAACACCTGCTGATCGCGGTCAAGATCGACTGGCTCAACTGGTCCGATGCTTTGAAAACTTCGACCCTGACCCTCGCGGGACCGGACCAGCCGGCGGCACCGCCCCTCATCGCGAGCTCATCGGCACTTCACTGGCGAAACCAAACGGTGATTGCCGTTGGAGTGGCGTACGCCGTCGACGACGCTACGACGGTGCGCGTCGGCTTCAATTACGGACGCAACCCGGCGCCGGCGGAGACGCTGAATCCGCTCCTGGCCTCGATCGGTGAGCGGCATTTCACCGCGGGCGCGAGTCACCGCCTCGGCGGCGGATGGGAGGTTGGAGCGGGGCTCGAGTTCCTGCCCACCGCACGCGTGCACTAC
>JBDUCE010000103.1:0-7349 GCA_040003635.1 Betaproteobacteria bacterium | reverse complement strand
CATGACAAGACTTCGTCATTCCCGCGAACGCGGGAATCCATTTCTTTGCTACGCCCAGGCGCGATTGTCGACGGTGTTTTCATACGTCGCTCCGGGGACCACCATGTTCCATCGGACCGTCCAGTTGTAGGTGTCCTCGAACCGCTCGCGAGTATACGGTTGTGGCGCAGCATGAAGGAGTCGCCAGGTCTGCAATTCGTGGGGCTCCAGCAGCCCGCCGGTTTCGGCGATCAGATAGTGAATGTAGGGCGTCGGGTCCTTCTCCAGCAACGCTACCGCCCTCGCCTGCGCGCGAAACATGGCCGCGAGCGTCGGACCGTCGAGATCATCGCCGGCCGCCTCGCTGCGGGTCGAATGCGACTCGATCAGGATGCGCAGTCCCTGCTTCTGCGCCACGCTGATCCACGGCTCCATGAGACTCACTGCCGCCACCTTGCCCTGGCGCAAGGCTTCGATCCGCTTGGGCATCGAGCCCGCGCCGGTGGTCTTGATGTGCTCGGGCGCCAGGAAGCCTTCCATCAGCTTCAGGGTGGTGAAGTGCGAGCCATTGTTCGGCGTCACCGCGATGGCCTGGTCCTTCAGCTGCTCGGGTTCGTATGCCTTCGAGTCGCGGGTGACGACGATGGCGAAGGATGACATCGACGCCCCCAGCGCGACAATCTTGCGTTTGCGCAGGCCTTCGCTGGCGGCCTCGACGGCGCGTTTCATGATTCCCCATTCACACATCCGGAACTGGTCGATGCCGCCGTCGTTGTAAGCGGAGTCGAGCGGGCGGTCGAAGACGGAATCGAACTTGACGGAGTGCGACGTGGTGACCTGGGCCATTCCCGGCGTGGTCACGAACTCGATGTCCAGGCCTTCGTCCTTGAAGAACCCTTCGTCGCGCGCCACCAGCACGGGCAGGTCATGGACCGCATTCATGATCGCGACCTGGGGCTTTTTCGCGACTTCGGATTTCCTGGTGGCTTCGGCAACGGTCATGGTGGTTCCTCCGGTGATTATCGATGATTACAGAAATGAGCGACAACTGCTGTGTGACTCCGCCGCTCCCGCAGGCCCGGCGCTATCCGGAATTCCCGGGTGTGGTCGTTTCGCTGCGCGCTGCGGACGCATCAGCCCGTCAGCCCATGCGTATTACGCGCGAACAGCGCCTCGACGCCAACGCGGTCGTTGATGATGCCTTGCTCCTGCGCGGCCTGGATCAAGGCTTCGAGCATCTTCCGGTTGGGCTCGATGCCGTAGGGCAGCGGATCGCCACCGGTGATCGCCATCACCCGCCGGTGGAGCTCGTCGACAGCGGTCGGCTTGTCGATCCCGCCGTTCGCGAGCCGCTCGACGTAGGTGCGCTTGGCGTCTGCGAACACGTTGAAGATGTCCACCGCCAGATCCGGATGCGCGTCCAGGAGATCGTCCTTGACTACCACGGCGTGATTGATGGGATAGTGGCCGGATTGGCGCAAGGCGTCGAAGCCGGCCTCCTTCGCGTCGGGAATGAGTGGCGCTACGTCGGGGTGCTCCACCTCGACGCCGATGGCCGCGGCCAACTCGCCCGAAACCACCATGTCGCCCATCTTTTTCCCTTTCCCGAGGGGCACCACGTTCGAAGGTGGCCGGTACTCGGCGACGTGCTCGTCGCCTGAGAGCACCCAGGTGATCTTGGTCAAGTCAACCCCGTATTGGTGCTGGAGAATGCTTCGGGCCCAGACGCCGGTGGTGACGGTGTAGCCGCGGTTCACCCCCACCTTCCGCCCTTCCAGATCCCTGGGGTTGTTGATCCCGGAGCGGAGGTTGTGCACGATGGCGCCATGGTGAAACGCGCGCACCAGAAAGATCGGCAGCGCGGTGAAGCGCTTGCCATGGGCACGCGCGGTAATGTAGGTGGTCATCGCCATCTCGCAGATGTCGAATTCCAATCCTCGCACCATACGACGGAAGGCGTCGATGAGGGGATTGACCTCTTCGAAGTCGAACGCGAAGGTTCGTGGCCGGACGCTGCCGTTCTTCAGCGCTTCGTTGTTGCCTTGGGTGCGCGTGACGGTTTTGAGCTCGAGAGCGGCCATGGACGCTTATCTCCGGAGTGACGATCGCAGTGGCGCATCGCCGCTCATGCGCCCGAGGTCGCTGCGCGGGATGTGAATCCGCGCCGCAGTTCCCATGGGGTCGGGGATGCGTTCGACCATGGTGTGCTCATGCGCCGCATCATTTCCAGGGCATGAGGGACGCGTGGATCACATCCGGCACGCCGTGGCCGCCGACCGACTTGATAGCCAGGTCGACATCTTCCAGACCGAAGGTATGGGTGGTCACCTTCTCCAGCGGGAAGCGATGCGAGGCCAGTTGTTGCAAGGCCAGCTCGCACGCCTTGTAGCTGTGACCACGGGCACTTTTGATCGTGATGAATTTCACCGTGACCTTGCCGATCGGAAAATTCGGAAATTCCGCCATCTCGCCCTGGACCACCATCGTCCCGCCTTTGCGCTTCAGCGCGTCCACACCGAGCAGAATCGGGAGCGTGCCCGCACCCGCGGTGCAGTCGAGCACGACATCCACACCCTTGCCGCCGGTGATCTCCTTGATGCGCGCCAGCGGATCTTCTTTCTGCACGTCGATCACGTAGTCGGCTCCGAGCGCTTTGGCGACCTCCATCCGTGCCGCATCCTTCGACGTACCGGTGACGATGATGAGGGAAGCGCCCGCCTGTTTGCAGATCACCGTTTGGGACAGTCCCTGCTGGCCGGGTCCCTGGATGAGGACGGTCGAGTTATAGCCGACGCCACCGTCGAAGAGGGACCACTCGATGCCGTTGGCCATCGGCGTCACGATGCCTGCCAATTCCGGCGTAACACCGCGTGGGACATGGTGCACGACGGCATTCCAGGGCAGGTAGACGTATTGGGCGAAACCGCCCCACAGATGGGGGGCTTTCTCGGCCGAGGTATAACCGTAGCGGATCGCATCCGGGTTGTAGCGCCAATCGGTGTTTTCGCAGTGGCGATACTGCCCCTGATGGCACCACTCGCACTTGCCGCACGAGACGTAGTGCTCCACAAACACCAGGTCGCCTTCCCTGAAGCCTTTACGCCGCGTGAACTCGCGACCGGCTTTGGCGATGTAGCCAATGTTCTCGTGGCCCATGATCACGGGGGCATCGGAGGGCGGTGTCTTGTATAGCTTGACGTCGGTACCGCAGATTCCGGCGACCTCCATCTTGAGCAGGGCGCTATCCTCCGGAATCTCCGGCAGGGGAAATTCGCGGATCTCGGTCCTGCTCGCGCCGACCCTGACCGCCGCCAGTACTTTTTCCATTACGTTCCTTTACCGAAAGCGAGGTCGATGCCGACATTTACGGGAATGCCCGATGGCATCGATTCTCACCGAAACATTGTCCGTGACTCTGCGTCGCTAGACCGTCGCCTGGGCAACGTTTTCGCGGGCCTGCAGCGCTTCTTTCGCGGCATCCTTGAACGCAACGCCCGGTGGCAGGATGACCGATGCCGAGCGCACGCGATGGTGCGCCGGATCCCGGCCGGCCGGCAACGTGCCGTTGGTCATCAGCGCCTTCGCCGCCTTCATCAACTTGTGGCGCGCCATGATGATGCCATTGTCGGTCGATACGAGGTTTTCCTTGGTGCGATCCTGGATCGGCCCCATGCTCTCCTGCACGGAGGCATCCTGCATGGCAAAACCGTGCACCCCGCTGAAGGTTTCCCCTGCTTTCTGGCCCTTGCGATCGATGAGGTAATCGTTGTCCTTGTTCTGCAGCGCGCGGAACGTTCCGGGAATGTATTTCACGTGCACGCCATGACCATCATCCATCGCCTGCCGCTCGACCGGAGAGAGGGCACGGACCGGATGGTAGTCATAGCTCCACGCCCAGCAATTCTGGTCGTCGATCGGCACCCAGAAGTGCCCATGGATAGGATGATCGGCGCGCGGTGGAATCACCGTGAAGAAAGGCATCACCCATTGCGTGATGCGCCAGTAGTAGTTGCCCTCCTCGGCGTTGCGGCGGGCACCGATGAGCAGCCCGCCATCGGATTCCACCACTTCGAACTTGGGCGCTGAATCACTGAGATTGTATTGATTGCCCTTGGCGCCCTTGAACAGCGGATCGGTGTTGATCGCGCCGCGATGGAGGAACGAGACGTGGCTCGAGTCGATGCCGCCTTCCAATGCCTGCAGCCAGTTGCACTCCTGCAACCGCTTCGACATGTAAGTCCGGTCGTGCGGAACCATCGCAAATTCGTATTCCGGCAGCGGCGGCCGGGTCTCGGGCGGGCCCATGTAGGTCCACACCACTCCGCCCCGTTCGACGACAGGATAGGACGTGAGCTTGATCTTCTCGCAAAAGCCGCTTTCCGCCGGCTCGCTCGGGACGTCGACGCATTGTCCGTTCACGTCATACTTCCAGCCGTGGTACGCGCAACGGATGCCGCGCTCCTCGTTGCGGCCGAACCAGAGCGAGACCCCCCGATGGGCGCAAAACTCATCGATCAGGCCGAGCTTGCCTGCGCTGTCGCGAAAGGCGAGCAGCCGTTCGGACAGGAGTGTGACCCGGACCGGCGGACAATCCGGCTCCGGAAGCTCCTTCATCAGGACGGCCGGCAGCCAGTAGCGCCGAAAGAGCTCCCCCATCGGCGTGCCGGGGCCGGTCTGGGTTAAAAGCTCGTTCTGTTCGCGCTTCAGCATGGGTGTCACCTCGGGAAAATGATGGCGCCGGGCGAAGCAATGGCGGACCGATATCGCCGGCGATCAACCGTTCCGCTATGCGATACAGTGTTCCGGTTAATCCGTTTTGAGGTTATCATTGCCCTCCCCGGAGTGTCAATTTGGGAGCGTCTTTTTTTGCATGGGTCAAGGCGCGGCCGCCCCGCGCCGGACGATGCCATGATCCAATGGATCCCTTCTTATTCTCGCAGGCACGAGACTTGATCGATGACTTCAAATGGCAACCTCATTTCGCTTTGTTCCATGGGCGACGTGCCCGAGGGCGGCGGCATGAAGGTCGAGCAGGCCGGGTACGTGGTGGCGGTGTTCAACCTCGGCGGCAAGATTTTTGTCATCGACGACGCGTGCACCCACGGGCCGGGGTCGCTTTCGGAAGGCGAGGTGGAAGACGACATCGTGGAATGCAATTTTCATAATGGCGCCTTCAACATCATCACCGGCGAAGTCGTGGCCCCGCCCTGCATGATCCCCATCCGTACCTACAAGGTAGTGGTGACCGACGGCCAGATCTTTATCGACCCCGGGCACACGGCCGATCCGCAATAGTGGGCTCGCGCTGCTGCCGGATCGCCAGTCCGGCGCCGATGACACTGCGCACCGCCGCCGCGATGGTGAACCGGGTCAGGGGCTCGCGGCTTCCCGGCGAGCAGCACGTCGCCGGTCACAACACGCCGGGAATCCAGCGCTTTACCCGCGCGGCGTAGCCCGCGTACGATTCGCCGAACAGGCGCCGCAACTGGGCCTCGTCATCGAGTGCGCGCCGATGAAACCAGAAGAGATGAAAGACCAACAGGGCACCGCCCAGCCACGACTTGAATGTCAGCGCGAGCCCGAGCAGGAAGATGAGATGCCCGAGATACATCGGATTGCGGGTGAAGCGATAGGGACCCGTGGTTACCAGCCGCTCGGGAGGCACGGACATTCCCGGACCACCGCCGCCGCTCGCCAGCCGATAGCCCCCTGCGAGCCGATACTGGAGATAGCCCCACGCGAGCAGCGGCGCACACCATGGCACCAACGGCAGGCGCCCCCGGTGGAGCAGCCATTCCACCGCGACGATCACGATCGGATAGACGATGAAGGTGCGGTTGGAAGTGCTCTTGAACCAGCGGCGCCACCTGCCGCGGTGGTGCGTCACGTGGCGGCTTTGTCCGGCGGCGGCATGAGGAAGATGAACAGGTTTGCAACCACGATGGTGAAGGCCAGGAAATAAAACGCGCTGATGAGGCCGTACCGGTCGGCGAGCATCCCACCGATGAGCGGACCGATCGCCGAGCCGACCGACTGCGTCGCGAACAGCACGCCGATGCTGGTGCCCCCCATCTTCCTGGGGGTGGTCTCGAGCAACCAGGCCTGGAGCACGGGTCGGATGGCGTACAGGAAGAACCCGAGCACCGCGATCAGCACCACGAACCCGATCGAATGGCCGGCGAAAGTCATGGCGAGCAGCACCACGGCCGTCATTGCCATGCTGGTCATCATCACGCTGCGGCGTCCCATGCGGTCCGAAAGATGCCCCGCAATCGGGGCCGCCGCGAAGCCTGCCGCCTGCAGCGCGAACATGCAGGCGCCTACGAGGAACGGCGAATAGCCCATCTCATAAGCGAGATACACGGGTAGAAATGTGAGCAGCGCGTTCTGGGTCATGGCGCGAAACGCCGAGCTCGTCGATAACAGGATGAGTCCGCGATTCCTGAAGAGCGCCGGCACGCCCGCGAAATATTCGCGCAGGGCCAGGCCGTCATGCGCACCGTCGGCGTTGCCGGCACGCTTCCCGGAGTTGAGCCGCAACGTACCGAGAAATGCGAGGATCAGAAACGAGATCACCACGCCCGGCACCACGTTGCCAACGACAATGGTCCGCCAACTGAACACGCTCAGCAGCGCGCCGATGACGATCGGCGCCAACGCATCGCCGACGTTGCCGCCCATGCCGTGGAGCGAGAGCACCAATCCCTTGCGCTCGGGAAAGCGGTTGGCGAGGGTGGGGATGGCGGTCGGATGCCAGAGATTGTTGCCGATGCCTACCAGGGCCACGCAAACGAGCAGCAGCCAGTAGCTGTGCACGAAGCCCATGAAGAGATACGGCACCCCCACCCAGAACAGCGACACCGCCATCAGCAGGCCCTTCTTGCCCACGGTGTCGACCAGCATGCCGCCGGGGACGTTGGAGACCGCGCCGGCGATGTACTGGCAGGTCATGATGAGACCGATCTGGCTGAAGCTCAAGCCGAGCTCCCTGCCGATGATCGGCAACAGCAGGTAGAACGTCGCCGGGTACCAGTGGGTGAGACTGTGGCCGAGGGTGATCAGCCAGACATCGCGAAATGATTGGCGCGGCGTAGCGGCGGGGGTGGTGGTAATGGCGGTCATGCGAGATCCTTGTCAGGCCATCGTAATCTTGCCTATTGAGGATTACCGAAATGAGTGACAGCCGTTGCAAAATTACCGTCATTCCCGCGAAGGCGGGAGTCCAGTGTCTATCGACGCATGCCACTGGGTCTCCGCTTTCGCGGGGACGACGATATCCAGCGTTCGAACGCCACGCACTTTCGCAATGCTTACCTAGGGCCTGTTCACACTACACGCATGCGTGCGAGCGGGTGGCATGGGGCACCAAT
>JBDUCE010000102.1:0-7380 GCA_040003635.1 Betaproteobacteria bacterium | reverse complement strand
CTGACGAAATCTTCTCCGAGCCGCAACGCCTGCACAAGGTGCTGGCGTCGTGCGGGTTCGGCTCGCGCCGCAGCATGGAGGAGTTGATCCTCGCCGGTCGCATCACCGTGAACCGCGAGCCGGCCGATGTCGGGCAGAAGGTCGGTCCGGGTGACGAAGTCCGGATCAACGGCGAGGTCGTCAAGGTCCGCTTTGCCGAGCCGCGCGCGCGCATTCTCATGTATCACACGCCGGCAGGCGAAATCGTCACCCGCGACGATCCCGAAGGGCGCCCTACGGTGTTCGAGAAACTGCCCAGCATCGGCAACGGCAAATGGATCGCCGTCGGCCGCCTCGATTTCAACACCGAGGGTTTGCTGCTTTTCACCAACTCGGGCGAGCTCGCCAACCGGATGATGCATCCGCGCTACGAGGTCGAGCGCGAATACGCGGTGCGCGTCATGGGCACGCTCACCCCGGAGCACCAGCAGGCGCTGCTTACCGGCATCACTTTGGAGGACGGGCCGGCGAAGGTGGAGAAACTGGCGGAAGGCGGTGGCGAGGGCTCCAACCACTGGTATCACGTAGTGCTGAAGGAAGGCCGCAATCGCGAGGTACGGCGACTCTTCGAAGCGCTCGGTATCACCGTGAGCCGTCTGATCCGTACCCGCTATGGCCCGGTCGCGATGCCCTCCCGCGTCAAGCGCGCGCAGACCCTCGAGCTCACAGCTGCGGAAGTGGGGGTGGTGCTCACCAGTGCGGGGATGAAAAATGCGCCCGCGGCCCCGCCCAGCTTGCGACCACCCACCAAAGGCGGCGGAGAGCCGCGCGCGTCGGGTCGACCGGGAGAACGCCCACGCGATGGTTTGCGTGAACACCCGCGCGACGGTCAGCGGACGGGACAGCGACCGCGCGGCCCGGGCAAAGGGCCGCCCGCCAAGCATCCGTCGGGCGCCAATGGCAACGTCGAGCCGGGCGCGAGTGCTGTTCCGGGTGGCGTACCAAGTGGCGTACCCAATGGGCCGCACAAAGGCCATGGGAAACATCGCGGGGCCGGGACGGGTCCGGGTCGTCCTCCCGGCGGCCCAGGACAGCCACGGCGATTTCAAGGGGGCCCGGGAGGGCCGGGACAGGGCCATCAGGCGGGCGGCCCCGGCCGCCCCTACAACCCGGGCGGTCGAGGTCGCGGCGGGATGATGGGTGGGAGCCATGCCCCGCGTGGTCCCGGAGCGACGCCCGGGTCGCCGTATGTGACCACGACCCTGACCATCCCCGGCGGCATTCCCGAGGGTTTGCCCGGAACCAACGGGCCGCGCCCGAAGGGGCCGGGACGACCACACGGGGCGGGGGCCGGCAAAGGCCAGCGGCACGGACCACGTAAAGAAGGACCACGCAAGGAGCGCCCGCCCGCCGGAGATGATGACAATCGGGGCAACGAGGCGCCGCGGACCAGCACGCCGGCGCTCGTCGACGAGGACTTCAATCGCTGAGCGTCAGGGCGGCGTCGCGCTCCGGCGTCGTCTTGGGCGCAGCGGGGCCGCGCCAGATTGTGACCGGGTGAGGCGGGTGAGCGCTCTTCAGCCCCGGCCGCCGTCGAAAACCGGCGGACGCTTGGCCAGGAACGCCGTGATGCCCTCGACAAAATCCGGGGTGGCCGCGCACTGACCGAAAGAGATGGCCTCGGCCTGGAGTTGCTCCGCCAAGGTGTGCGTAAGCGACTGCTGGAGCAGGCGCTTGGCGTTGCCGAGCGCCAACGCCGGACCGGAGAGAATCGCCTGCGCCATGGCGGCAGTGGCGCTTTCGAGCTCCGCTGCCGGCACCATCCGATTGACGAGTCCGAGTCGAAGCGCTTCGGGCGCGCCGAACCGCTCCCCCAGGAGCATGATCTCCATGGCCTTCTTCCGACCGACAACGCGCGGCAACGTGTAGGAACCGCCTCCGTCCGGGGTGAGGGCGATGTTGCGGTAGGCGGACGCAAAGTAAGCGCTGTCGGCGGCGATCGCGAGATCGGCTGCACCGACGAGCGACAGCCCGAAGCCCGCTACCGCCCCCTGCACGCTGGCGATGACGGGCGCGCTCATGCGCTGCAGATGCTCGATCGCGGCATGCAGGCGTTGCACCATCCGGGTAAAGTGCGCCTGCCGCTCCGATGGCGCGCGGCCCAGTACTCCAGCGAACATGCGCAAATCGCCACCAGCCATGAAATGCTTGCCGGCGCCTTTAAGCACCACGCAACGGACACTCGGATCAGCGGCCAGTGCTGCCGTCTGCGCCACGAGCGCCTCCATCATCGCCAGGTCGAGGGCATTGAGCGCTTCCGGGCGATTGAGGACCAGCGTCGCCAACGGACCAGCGCGCTCGAGCACAATGCAATCGGTCATGCGTGGTGCTTCCATGATCATTCCCGTCAATCGATCCGCGATCATCGCGCGACACAGTGCCGGGGACCAGATCGTAGCAGCTTACCGCTGCGGGATTGGGGTGCAACGGTTTTAGAGAGCCCCCGAATCGCCGATTCCCGTCAGGTGCAGGCTCGAGTCCGGCGCGCGCACGGCCTCGGTGGCCACGTCGCTGCGGTAGGGACTCGAGCTTTCGAGCTCCTCCACCGTGCGCGCCACCTGCAGGCGCTCCTGCGCGCAGAAGTCGGCGATGGCCCGCCGGAAATCGACGTCGGCAATCGCATGCGCGGAATAGGTGGTTGTCGGCAGGAAACCTCGTGCAAGCTTGTGCACGCCCTGGGCGCCGCCTTCGAACCGCGCCACGTTGCGCTCGATGCAGAATTCGATCGCCTGGTAGTAGCAGGTCTCGAAATGCATGCCGGGGATGTACTCGGCGGCGCCCCAGTAGCGCCCCCACATGGTTTGCGCGTCGAACACATCGAGGGCGGCAGAGACCCGCTTGCCGTCGCGCCATCCCTGAATCAGCAGCAGGTTGGACGGCATGGTGGTGCCGATGCGGTGAAAGAAATCGCGCGACAGGTAGGGCGTCGATCCGTGAGTACGGTAGGTATTCTGGTAACAGCGATAGAAAAAATTCCAATCGGTCGCACCGATGGCTGTCCCTGCGCTGCGTGTGAACGTGACCCCGGCGGATGCCAGCCTGCGCCGGTCCTGTTTTACTTTCTTGCGCTTGTCATGGTTGAAGGCCCCCAGGAAATCGTCGAAGGTGCGGTAACCCGGATTCTCCCAGTGGAATTGCACCCCGGTGCGCACGAGCATGCCGAGCGCCGCGCATTCGTGCGCCTCTGGTGCGGTCGCGAACAACACGTGCAGGGACGAGTAGCCCGCAGGCGAATCATGCATCAGCGCCAGCGCGCGCTGCAGCAGCGCCTCGCGCACCGCGGCGTCGCACGCCAGTAGCCGTGCCCCGGGTGCCGGGGTGAAGGGAATGGCCGCAATGAGCTTGGGATAGTAGCGGCGGCCATAGCGGCGATACGCATCGGCCCAGCTCCAGTCGAAGACGTACTCACCGTACGAGTGAGTCTTGGCGTAGAGCGGCAGCGCACCGACCAATTGCCCTCCCTGCCACGCGGTGAGTGTTCGCGCGGTCCAACCGGTCGCCGCGACTGCACATCCGGTGTCTTCCAGTGCGAGCAGGAATGCGTGCGCGAGCAGCGGCTGGCCGGCCGCGAGGGCGTCCCAGCCGGCGGCAGGGATGTCGCGGAGGGCGACATCGTCGCGCACTACCAGGGTTGCGAGCGGAAAGAGCGTCAAGGAAGGCGATCGAAGGAAAAAGACGTCACGGATTCTGGCTTGCGCCAACTGCTCCGGCAAGCGAAAGCAATATAAGTATCGCCGCAAGATGCGAGCCGGTCGCGTGCTACCATTTTTTCATGCAGATTGCGCTTGCCCAGTTGAACCAGGTGATCGGCGACCTTCACGGCAACGCCGAGGCGATTCTCGCCGCTGTTGAGCAAGGCGAGCGCGCCGGCGCGGGGCTCGTGATCACGCCGGAGCTGTCGCTGTGCGGTTATCCACCGGAAGACCTCCTGCTGCGTCCGGCGTTCATCGACGGCTGTGCCAAAGAGCTCGCCGCGCTGGCGAGCCGCATCACCGGGACGGTGGCCGTGATCGGATTCCCGGACCGCGCCGATGGCCTGCTTTACAACGCGGCTGCCGTGGTACGCGACGGACGGGTGGTCGCGGTCTATCGCAAGCAGAAACTTCCCAACTACACCGTATTCGACGAAGAGCGCTACTTCGAGCCTGGCAGTCAGGCGTGCGTCTTCGAGATCGGCGGCACCCGTTTTGGCCTGTTGATTTGCGAGGATGTGTGGTTTCCGGAGCCGGCCCGGCAGGCATGTGCCGCGGGTGCGCAGGTGCTGATCGTCATCAACGCCTCCCCGTACCACACCCGGCAGCAGGCGCTAAGGCGAGAGCGGGTCGCGGCGCGGGCGCGAGAGAATGCCGTCCCGGTCGTCTACGTGAACCGCACGGGCGGCCAGGACGAACTGGTCTTCGACGGTGGCTCGTTTGTCACCGATGCCGCCGGCGACATCGTCCAGCAACTCCCGGCCTGGCATGACACGGTCGCAATGGTTGCCGTGGAAGCGGGCCGCCCGAAGCCGGTGCGCGGTACCCTCGATACCCGGATCGAGGCCCACGTCTACGAGGCCTTGGTGGTTGGGGTGCGCGACTATGTCACCAAGAACCGGTTTCCGGGCGTGCTGCTGGGATTGTCCGGCGGCATCGACTCGGCGCTGACGCTGGCAGTGGCAGTTGACGCGCTGGGTGCCGACCGGGTTCGCGCCGTCATGATGCCTTCCCGTTACACAGCCGACATCAGCGTCGCGGATTCCCGCACCATGGCGGGCACGCTCGCAATCCGCTACGACGAAATCGACATCGCGCCGATGTTCGCCACTTTCCTCGCCGCCCTCGCGCCCGAATTCTCGACGCTTCCGGTGGACACCACCGAGGAAAACATCCAGGCGCGCATCCGCGGCACGCTCCTGATGGCGCTATCCAACAAATTCGGTTCGATTGTACTCACGACCGGCAACAAATCGGAGATGGCTGTCGGCTACGCGACCCTTTATGGCGACATGGCGGGCGGCTTCGCGGTATTGAAGGACATCAGCAAGACACTCGTCTACCGGCTGGCGAATTATCGCAACGCGCTGGGCCGGGTCATTCCCGAGCGCATTCTCACCCGGGCGCCCTCGGCGGAGTTGCGTCCGGACCAGCGCGATCAGGATTCGCTGCCGGCGTATTCGGTGCTGGACGCGATTCTCGAGGCGTACGTCGAGCAGAACCGCAGCCCGCAGCAAATCGTCGCGATGGGCTACGCGTCCGCGGACGTGCGCAAGGTGGTGCGTCTTATCAAGGTCAGTGAATACAAGCGCCGTCAATCGGCAGTCGGCATTCGCATCACCCCGCGAGGATTCGGCAAGGATTGGCGCTATCCGATCACCTCGGCGTGGGCCGACTGGGAAGAGATCGAGGGCGATGCGGTGCCCGTGATGCCAGCCGCGCCTTTGGTGTAAGCTCGCTATCCCCGGCCACCGATTGCGACTACCGAGATGAAAAAAATAGAGGCGATCATCAAGCCGTTCAAGCTCGATGAGGTACGAGAAGCACTATCCGACATCGGCGTCACCGGATTGACGGTGAGTGAAGTAAAAGGGTTCGGGCGCCAGAAGGGCCACACCGAGCTCTACCGCGGGGCCGAGTACGTGGTGGACTTTCTGCCCAAGGTCAAGGTGGAGCTCATCATCGACGACGGGCACGTCGATCGCGCCATCGAAGCCATCGTCAAGGCCGCGCGCACGGGAAAGATCGGCGACGGCAAGATTTTCGTCACTGCCGTCGAGCAAGTGGTCCGCATTCGGACGGGCGAAAGCGGTGAAGCGGCGGTCTGACGCCTCAACGCAGCCATTCCGAACGATCCGATAGGAGTCCGGCATGTCCTTCGCGAACGAATTTCGTACTTTTGCAATGAAGGGCAACGTCGTCGATCTCGCCGTGGGCGTGATCATCGGCGCAGCGTTCGGAAGAATCGTCGATTCGCTGGTCAAGGACCTCATCATGCCGGTGGTCGGCAGGATTTTCGGCGGGCTCGATTTCTCCAATTATTTCGTCATGCTGGCAGCACCCCCGGCCGGATATTCCGGTCCCATGACCTATGAGGCGCTGACTAAGGCGGGCGTGCCGTTGCTTGCGTACGGCAATTTCATCACGATCCTCATCAATTTCATCATTCTTGCGTTCATCATCTTTCTGATGATCGTCAAATTCAATTCGGTCAAGGCGCGGTTCGAGCCCCCCGCGGCGGCGGCTGCACCCACCCCGGAAGACGTGCTGCTGCTGCGCGAGATTCGCGACTCGCTGAAGCGTTAGCAAGCGTCGGTCGGCTTCCGGGCTGCCCAGCCGCGTCGGGCGCCGTTGACCGAAGCCGTGCGGTTTGCCAAAATCAGCAGCTTTTATCAGGCTTCGATGTGGGCGACCGTTTGCCGGGCGCCCGAAAGGCGTCCGCCGGCTGTCGGTAGGTCGTCCGCAGCATGCCATTCATCCCTGGAGGGGTCATGATTCATCGCAAGCTGTTGCGCTCGCTCACTGCTGCGTCGGCGTTTATTGTTTCCGTTGCGTACGCCGACATCAACGTGGGCGTGACGCTCTCTGCCACCGGACCGGCCGCCTCCCTCGGCATCCCGGAAAAGAACACCTTCGAATTGCTGCCAGCCACGATCGGCGGTGAGAAGATCAACTGGATCATCCTCGACGACGGCTCCGACACGACCAAGGCCGTCACCAACACGCGCAAACTTATTAGCGAGGACAAGGTCGACGTCATTATCGGGTCAACGATCACGCCCAATTCACTGGCCATGGTGGATGTCGTTGCTGACGCACAAACGCCCATGATCTCGTTGGCAGCGGGCGCGCGGATCGTGGATCCGGCGAACCCGAAGACACGGTGGGTCTTCAAGACGCCGCAGAACGACGCCCTGATGGCCAACGCCATCGTCGCCCACATGAAGGCCAACGGAGTGAAGACGATCGGTTACGTCGGCTTTAACGACGCCTACGGCGAGGGCTGGTTGACCGAGATGAAGCGCGAGGCGCAGGCGGCCGGCCTCAATATCGTCGCCGAGGAGAAATTCAATCGCGCCGATCCATCGGTTACCGGGCAGGTCCTGAAGCTCGTCGCCGCGGCGCCCGATGCGGTACTCATCGGCGCCTCCGGCACGCCGGGAGCCACGCCGCAGAAGGAACTGGTCGCGCGCGGGTACAAGGGCAAGATCTACCAGACCCACGGCATCGCGAATCCGGACTTCCTGCGCGTGGTGGGCAAGGATGGCGAGGGCACGTTGCTGCCGATTGGCCCGATGCTCGTCTATGAGCAACTCCCCGACAGCAACCCCATCAAGAAATCGGCGGCGGAATACATCACCAAGTACGA
>JBDUCE010000101.1:0-7389 GCA_040003635.1 Betaproteobacteria bacterium | reverse complement strand
TCGACTGGCTTGCGCAGGTCGACGAGCCGGTGTTGAACCTCGACAAGCTGACCTACGCCGGCAATCTCGGCAACCTGGCGGCGCTGCGCAACGACCCCCGTCACGTATTCGTGCGCGGCGATATCGGCGACCGCGAGCTGCTGCAGCGGCTGCTCGACCTGCACCGGCCGCGCACCATCGTCAATTTCGCGGCCGAAAGCCACGTCGATCGATCGATCCACGGTCCCGCCGAGTTCATCGATACCAACGTGGTCGGCACCTTCAGGCTGCTGGACACGGTGCGCGCGCACTGGTCGGCGCTCGCACCGGATGAGCGCGAAGCGTTTCGGTTTCTGCACGTTTCCACCGACGAAGTCTATGGATCCCTCGCACTGGATGAGCCGGCATTCACGGAAAGCACCGGGTACGCACCGAACAGCCCCTACTCCGCTTCCAAGGCGGCGTCGGACCATCTCGTGCGGGCCTATCACCACACCTACGGACTGCCCACGCTCACCACCAATTGCTCCAACAATTACGGGCCGCTGCAGTTTCCCGAAAAGCTCGTTCCCCTCATGATCGTGAATGCGCTCGCCGGCAAGCCCCTGCCGGTCTACGGCGACGGACGCAACGTCCGCGACTGGGTGTATGTGGGAGATCATTGCGCCGCCATCCGGGTGGTGCTTGCGAAAGGACGCGCCGGTCAGACCTACAACATCGGCGGCAATGCCGAGCGGGCCAACATCGACGTCGTGCAAACCATCTGCCGCGTTCTCGGGACGCACACCGGCGCGCACGATTACCGCAATCTCGTCACGTTCGTGAAGGACCGTCCCGGGCACGACCGGCGCTACGCAATCGATGCAACCAAGATCCGCACCGAGCTCGGCTGGCTGCCGGTGGAAACCTTCGAGAGCGGCCTGGCGATCACAGTCAAATGGTATCTCGATCATCCCGAATGGCTGCGAGCGGTCACCAGCAAGGAATATAGAGCGTGGGTATCGCTGAACTATCCGGAGGCCGAGGCGTGAGGCTGGGAGCAGGGGCCCCGCGCGGTCTTTGCGGGGATGCGACCGGGCCGAATCGCCTCGGGAGGCCGAGCCCACCGGAGCAAGCATGGTGCCGGGGTTGCGGAGGCCGACCAGCGTGAGTGCGACGATGGCGCGCAAGGGCATCATCCTGGCCGGGGGGTCGGGCACGCGCCTCTACCCGGTGACGCAGGTGATCTCGAAGCAACTGCTGCCGGTGTACGACAAGCCCATGATCTACTATCCCCTGTCAACCCTCATGCTGGCCGGCATCCGCGAAATCCTGCTGATCTCCACGCCCGAAGACACGCCGCGGTTTGCGCAGCTCCTGGGCGATGGCAAGCAGTGGGGCCTCGACATCTCCTACGCGGTGCAGCCCAATCCCGAGGGCCTCGCGCAGGCGTTCATCATCGGCCGCGATTTTGTCGGCAGATCCAATTCCGCGCTGGTCCTCGGCGACAACATCTTTTACGGACACGACCTTCAGGGGCTGTTGATGGGGGCGCAAACTCGCGCCTCGGGCGCTACGGTGTTTGCCTATCCGGTGGCCGACCCCGAGCGTTACGGCGTGGCCGAATTCGATGATACGGGGCGGGTGCTGAGCCTTGAAGAAAAGCCGCAAAATCCGCGCTCGCGCTATGCCGTCACGGGGTTGTATTTCTACGATCAGCGGGTGCTCGATGTAGCACGCGACCTCAAGCCCTCCGCGCGCGGGGAGCTCGAGATTACCGATGTGAACAAGGCATACCTCGAGTGGGGGGAGCTTGCCTGCGAAGTGATGGGGCGCGGCATGGCGTGGCTCGATACCGGCACCCACGAATCACTGCTCGAGGCTTCGCAATACATCGAGACCATCGAGCGCCGCCAGGGCTTGAAGATCGCATGCCCCGAGGAGATCGCCTACCGCCTGGGTTACATAGACGCCGCGCAGATCGAGCGGCTCGGGCAGGCGATGGCGAAGAATCGGTACGGGCAGTATCTGCTCGCCCTCCTGCGGGAGCCGGTGGTGCGATGAAGGTGACTCCGACGCTGATCCCGGATGTGAAGATGATCGAACCGCAGGTGTTCACCGACCCCCGGGGATTCTTTTTCGAAAGCTGGAATGCGAGGGCGCTGCGCGCCGCGGGCATCGACGCCGAGTTCGTGCAGGATAATCACTCGCGCTCCCGCCGCGGGGTGCTGCGCGGTCTGCACTATCAGGTCGAGCATGCCCAAGGCAAGCTGGTACGCGTGGTGGCGGGGGAAGTGTTCGACGTGGCCGTCGACCTGCGCCGGTCATCGCCTACATTCGGCTGCTCGGTCGGCGTCACGCTTCGCGGGGAGGACAACCAGGTCCTGTGGATACCGCCGGGGTTTGCGCACGGTTTTCTGGTGGTGTCGGAGTCGGCGGACTTCCTATACAAGACCACCGATTATTGGCATCCGCAGCATGAGCGCACCCTGCTCTGGAGCGATCCGCAAATCGCGGTGCGGTGGCCCCTTGCTGCAGCGCCCTTGATCAATGCCAAGGATGCAGACGGTGTGCTTCTCGAGGCCGCCGAGACTTACCCGTAGCGATGCGGGATGCGATGGCGCGGCCTGTCATTCTGCTTCTGGGCGCTGCGGGCCAACTCGGTCACGAGCTTCATCGCTCGCTCGCACCGCTTGGCGACGTGATTGCGCGCTCGCACACCGAGCTCGATCTTGCCGATTCCGATGCCGTGGTCGCGGCGGTGCGCGAGATCCGGCCCGCGATCATCCTCAATGCGGCGGCCTACACCGCGGTCGATGCCGCGGAGACCGAGCCCGAGCGCGCCCACGCGATCAACGCCCGCGCTCCGGGCCTGCTGGCCGAAGAGGCCAGGCACATCGACGCGATTCTGCTGCACTACTCCACCGATTATGTATTCGACGGCCAGAGCCGCTCGCCATATCGCGAGGATGCGCCGGCGGCGCCGCTCAACGTCTACGGGTCGAGCAAGCTCGCCGGCGAGGAGGCGATCAAGGCGACCGGCGCGCACGCGCTTGTTTTTCGGACGAGCTGGGTCTACGCGGCACGCGGCACCAATTTCCTGCTCACGATCAGGAGGCTCGCCGCCGAGTGCCCCGAGCTTCGCATCGTCGCCGACCAGATCGGCACGCCCAACTGGGCGCGCACCTTGGCCGAAGCGACGGCGCGCGTGGTGGATTCGGGCGCGCCCGCCATGCGCGAGCGCTCGGGCGTGTACCACCTGTCGTCGGAGGGTTCTGCAAGTTGGTTCGACTTCGCGCGCGCGATCGTCGGCGACGCGATCAAACCGCGCGTGGTGCCGATCACCAGCGCGGAGTTTCCGCGGCCCGCGCAAAGGCCTGCCTACGCGGTGCTTGACACGAGTAAGTTCCGAGCGGCATTTGGCTTCGCGCTGCCCTCCTGGCGCGCAGAGCTCGAGCGCTGCACCCGATCGCCCGTTGCCTGATCGGCAACGGTTGTCGCCGGTTGGCGTCAACCTTTCTGCAATAGCCGCCTCCCATCGGCCGCGGAGCGAACCTTGGCGGCTCGCACCGCTCGAACGAGGGCACGGTCACCGTCGTGCGCGCGTGCCCTGCGATACCACGGAGATCCCGATGCACCCACTGTTTCACGCGCCCATGTCCAGGGCCGTATTTTTATGCGGGGCCTTGGCACTGTCGATGGCTGCCCACGCCGATCCCGCTCCCGGCTCGATCACCTCGGTGCCTCCTGCGGTCGACGTTGCACCCTCCATCACCAAAGCGGCGACCATCGTGCGGGCGTTCGTTGCCGAGCCCAGCAGGGTGATCGCACTGCCCACGCCGACCGCCAAGGAAATGGCGCAGCTCAAGGCGGCGAACGCGAACCGCAAGCCCGGCGCCAAGACCCGGCCCCTGACCGTCGGCATGGGGCGGGAAATGCCAGCGGCGGAGCGCCTGGTGCGCGGCAGCGAGCTCACGTGGCGGGCGCTCCCCGGCGGCGGGGTGGCCGCGCGCGTCGATGTGCGCTCACCCGGTGCTGCCGGAGTGCGCTTGGCGCTGACCATGGCGCACACCGATCCCGATATCACGGTGCGCTTCATGGGCTCGGCCGGCGCGGGCCGCATCTTCGGGCCTTACGCTGCGAACGGCATCGCCGCGGTGGCCGGGCGCGAGGGCGCATTCTGGACGCCGGTGCTCGAAGGCGATTCCGGCAGCATCGAGATTCAAGCCCCCGCAGGCGTGAATGTGGACGGGATCAGCCTCATGCTGTTGCGCGTTTCGCACCTCGCGGTAGCGGGTGAGGGGCTGCGCCGCATCGATGAAAAGGACGTGCGGGACATCGGGCTCGCGGGGCCTTGCGAAGTCGACGTGGCATGCGTTGCCGGAGCATCGCCGGCGCTTTTGAACACGGCAAAGAGCGTGGCCAAGATGCTGTTCACCAATGAGAGCGGCGCGACCCTCGAGTGCACCGGGACGCTCCTCAACGACTCCGTTGCTTCATTCAGTCCCTATTTTTTCAGCGCCAGCCATTGCCTCAACTCCCAGACAGCCGCCTCAACGCTCAACACTTACTGGTTTTTCGACGCTGCGCAGTGCAACAGCAAGGCAATCCCGAGCTACGTGCTGCTCACCGGGGGTGCGATGCTGCTGGGACGCAGCGAGGATTACGACTGGGCGCTGGTGCGCCTGCGCGAGGCGCCCCCGGCCGGTGCTCAGTTCTCGGGCTGGCGGGCCGACCCGCTCGGCGCGGGCGAGTTGGCCAACACGCTGCATCATCCGGAGGGGGATCTCAAGAAATTCTCGCAGGGGCAAACCCTGGGATACCGTACTTTCGACGACGGTTCCACCTTCGTCCAGATGCGATGGAGCCAGGGCTCGACCGAACCGGGGTCGAGCGGCGCCGGCCTGTTCACCTACAACCAGGCCCGGGGCTTCTACGAGTTGCGCGGCGGACTGTTTGGCGGCGCTGCGTCCTGCACCGACACTGCCGGCATCGATATTTTTTCGCGCCTCGACAAGGCGCTGCCGGTAATGCGGCAATACCTCACGCCCAACATTGCCAATCCCAACGGCGAGGTCGCGGTCGTCGAGTTTTACAACAAGGGGCTCGATCACTTTTTCATTTCGTCGAATCCGGCCGAGATCAACGACCTCGACACCGGCGTGCATGCGGGCTGGGAGCGCACCGGCTTCCGGTTCCTGGCCTACGGCGATCCAGCGCAAGCACCGGCGGCCGCGACGCCGGTGTGCCGTTTCTATCTGAAGCCGGGCCTGGGCGACTCGCACTTCTATTCCGGCGACCCGGGCGAATGCGCCGCCACTCTGGCCAGGTTCGGCCAATCGTGGACCTACGAAAGTGCGAATGTTTTCTGGATCCTGTTGCCGGACAAGACGACCGGCAGCTGTCCGCAGGGGTTCCGGCCGGTGTACCGATTCTTCAACAGCCCGCAAACCAACCACCGCTACACTGCAGAAGTGGATGTGCGTGACGAGCTCAAAACGACACCCGGATGGATCGCGGAAGGTTATGGTCCGGATGCCACGATCATGTGCTCGCCGAACGATTGAGCGTCGATCCGGAAAATCGAGGAGGAGACGCGTCAGCGCAAGCCCTGGGTGTATTCCGCGGCGGCGCGCATCTGGGGCTCGCTCATCTTGCCGGCGATCACCCCCATGATGCGGCCGTTCCCGTCCTTGCCTTCCT
This sequence comes from Betaproteobacteria bacterium, assembly GCA_040003635.1. Taxonomy (GTDB): domain Bacteria; phylum Pseudomonadota; class Gammaproteobacteria; order Burkholderiales; family Casimicrobiaceae; genus CAIWHR01. The sequence continues at coordinate 1,728 of JBDUCE010000101.1, read as the reverse complement.
TGTCGTTGCCGCGCTCGCCGGCCTTGAATGCCTTCAACTGGATCAAGGTGTAACCGGCATGCTGCCCCGCCAATCGCGGATAGTTCTTGGGAATGCCCGCGCCGTTGGGAGCATGGCAGGCCGCACACGCCGGCACGCCCGCGGTCGCATCACCGCCGCGATAGATTTTTTGACCCGCTTGCACGAGTGCCGCATCCGTGGCCGCAAGGCCCTTGGGCTTTTGTTGCGCGAAATGGACGCCGAGCGCAACCATCTCCTCGGCACTGAGCTGCGCAGCAATGGGCTGCATGATGGGATTCGCGCGGATGCCCGTCTTGAAATTGCTCAATTGGCGGCTGATATACCCGGCCGGCGTCCCGGCAATGCTCGGATACACAGGCAGGGGACTGTTGCCGTCGGGACCATGACAGGCCGCGCAAACCGTCGACGCGGTGGTTTGCGCTTTCGCGAGATCGGGCTTGGCCGGCGGCGGCGACGCCGCTTCGGCCGCCATCGCAATCGATCCGATCGACCCCACGAACGATCCCACGCCGGCCACGATTCCGGCCAGCAGCAACATGCGTATCATCCTTCCAACTCCCCGAGGGCGGCCGGCGTACAAAGCCTGGTGATGCGCGATGGCGCGCTCGCCGCCGAATCAATGGTGCACCAGCGTCTTATTGTAGCGGAATCGCCTGTTCCGGCGGTAGGCGAATCCTTGGGACATCGACCGTGAAACACCCGTTGCAGCAGGCGGAGTTCTTGTGTACTGCGGCCAACGACGAGCAATTGCCGCCCTCGGGTCCGCCGGAGATTGCGTTCGCCGGGCGCTCCAACGCCGGCAAGTCGAGCGCCATCAATGCACTGGCCAATCGCACGCGTCTCGCCTTCACGAGCAAGACGCCCGGACGCACGCAGCAGATCAATTTCTTCCGGCTGCGCCAGGGGGCGTTGCTGGCGGACCTGCCCGGTTATGGCTACGCCGCCGTTCCGCGGGAGTTGAAGCGCCATTGGCAGGACTTCCTCGCCCGCTATCTGGCCACCCGGCAGGCGCTGGTTGGCCTGGTGCTGGTGGTCGATATCCGTCACGGACTCGCGGCGCTCGATCTGCGGCTGCTCGAAAGCTATCTGCCCAGCGGCCGACCGGTGCTGTTGCTGGCCGCCAAATGCGACAAGCTGACGCCCTCGTCACAGCGCACGGCTCAACGCGACCTGCAACGGGAGACGCGTGCTCTCTTTCCCGCGCATGCCGACCGGATCACGATCCTCGCTTTTTCGGCCACGCGGCGCATCGGCATCGATGCCGCGGAAGCCGCCATTGCGGGGTGGCTGGGCATCTGAGGGCCTGTTCACACTACACACGTGCGTGCGTTGCTGAAGCGAAAAAGGTCATGCGCAAGGCGCAAAATGAAGCCGGGCCGGTCGCCCGGCGAGGCTTTGCAACGCAGCGCAGGGCCTTTTTCGCCGCAACCCGAAGGGAGCGGGTGGCTTGGGGCGGCACTCCGCGTTGCTCTCCTCGCCAAGACACCCGGTCTTGGCTTCGTCAAGCGCCTTGATTGGCGCCCCAGGCCACCCGCTCGCACGCATGCGTGTAGTGTGAACAGGCCCTAATACATTTCGCACTCCGGTTCTAAGCGCGCCGTGCGCCTTGAATACAACCGTCCTCGCCACGTTTTTCAACAGCCGTCAGCGCTTGGCGCATTCGCTTCGCCATGAGCCTTCGCCGCGCCGTCCTGTATACGCTCGCCG
>JBDUCE010000100.1:0-7461 GCA_040003635.1 Betaproteobacteria bacterium | reverse complement strand
TTCCTGTTTCCGTGGGCGGTGGTGCTGACCGAAATCGGATTTGCCGGATTCGTGGCGATGATGATCTTCCTGCTGATCCTCATCATCGGGTTCATCTACGAATGGAAGAAGGGGGCGCTGGAGTGGGACTGAACCGTTTTGGGCGGGATACTGTCCCCCTGGCCCGTCGCCCCGGTCGAGCCGCACATCGATTGCAACCAGGATCGTCATCGTGAGCATTGAAGGCGTTTTCGAAAAAGGATTCGTCACCACGTCGCTCGACGCGCTGATCAATTGGTCGCGCAACGGGTCGATGTGGCCGATGACGTTCGGGCTCGCGTGCTGCGCGGTCGAGATGATGCACGCGGGTGCTGCGCGTTATGACCTCGATCGATTCGGGGTGGTGTTCCGGCCGAGCCCCCGGCAATCGGACGTGATGATCGTGGCCGGCACGTTGTGCAACAAGATGGCTCCCGCTTTGCGCAAGGTGTACGACCAGATGGCGGAGCCGCGGTGGGTGATATCGATGGGCTCCTGCGCCAACGGCGGGGGCTACTACCATTACTCCTATTCGGTCGTGCGCGGCTGCGACCGGATCGTGCCGGTCGACATCTATGTTCCGGGTTGCCCGCCGACGGCCGAGGCGTTGCTATACGGGATCATCCAGCTCCAGAACAAGATCTGGCGCACCAACACCATCGCCCGCTGATGACACGCATCGAAACGCTGGTGGCGAGCCTGGCGGCGGCTTTTCCCGAGGACCAAGCCAAGGTCACCGTCGCCCTGAGCGAGGTGACGGCGGTCGTCCCGCACCTCCGGCTGCACGAAACCATGCGCGCCTTGCGCGACCGCTCCGAGCTCGCGTTCGCGACACTGCTCGATGTGTGCGGGGTCGACTACTCGGCGTACGGCAACGGGGCGTATGACGGGCCGCGCTATGCCGTTGTCTACCACCTGCTTTCGCTCGCCCACAATACCCGCCTGCGGGTGCGCACGTTTGCGGCGGACGAGGATTTTCCGGTGCTGCCCAGTGTGATCGGCCTCTGGCCCTCGGCCAACTGGTACGAGCGGGAGGCATTCGATCTTTTCGGCATCATGTTCACCGGACATCCGGATCTCCGTCGCATCCTTACCGATTACGGTTTCATCGGCCATCCCTTCCGCAAGGACTTTCCGATCAGCGGCCATGTCGAAATGCGCTACGACCCCGAGCAGGCCCGGGTGATCTACCAGCCGGTGACGATCGAGCCGCGCGAAATCGTGCCGCGCATCATCCGCGAGCCCAATTTCGCGGACAGCGAGTAGTCGTGGCCGAGATACGCAACTACACCATGAATTTTGGCCCGCAACACCCGGCGGCGCACGGGGTGTTGCGGCTGGTGCTGGAGCTCGACGGCGAGGTCATCGAGCGCGCCGACCCGCACATCGGCCTCTTGCATCGCGCTACCGAAAAGCTCGCCGAGCACAGGACGTATCTGCAGGCGCTGCCGTATATGGACCGGCTGGATTATGTGTCCATGATGTGCAACGAGCATGCGTACTGCCTGGCGATCGAGAAGCTTCTGGGCATCGAGGTGCCGGAGCGCGCGCTGTATATACGGGTGATGTTCGACGAGATCACCCGCATCCTCAATCACCTGCTGTGGCTCGGCGCGCACTCGCTCGACGTCGGCGGGATGACCACCTTCCTGTATGCGTTTCGCGAGCGCGAAGACCTGATGGACGTGTACGAGGCCGTCTCCGGCGCGCGGATGCACGCGGCGTACTACCGCCCGGGCGGCGTATATCGCGATCTGCCGGACCGGATGCCGCAATACGTGGCGTCGCGCATCCACAACCAGCGCGAAGTGTCGGCGATGAATGAAAATCGCAGCGGCAGCATGCTCGACTTCATCGACGACTTCACCCGGCGGTTTCCCGCGTGCGTCGACGACTACGAGACGCTGCTCACCGAGAACCGCATCTGGAAACAGCGCACCGTCGGCATCGGCGTGGTCACCGCCGAGCGGGCGATGGCGCTTGGCTTCACCGGGCCGATGCTGCGCGGCTCGGGCGTGCCCTGGGATTTGCGCAAGAAACAGCCCTATGCCGTGTACGAGCGGATGGAGTTCGATATTCCGGTGGGCACCAACGGCGACTGCTACGACCGTTATCTGGTGCGCATGCGCGAGATGCGCGAGGCCAATCGGATCGTCAGCCAGTGCGTCACGTGGCTGCGAGCCAATCCCGGACCGGTGATGATCGACAACCACAAGATCGCGCCGCCGAGCCGGGAAGCGATGAAAACCAACATGGAAGAGCTGATCCACCACTTCAAGCTCTTTACCGAAGGCATGCACGTGCCGCCCGGCGAGGCTTACGCGGCCATCGAGCACCCGAAAGGCGAATTCGGCATTTACATCGTCTCCGATGGCGCCAACAAGCCTTACCGGCTGAAGATCCGTGCGCCGGGGTTTCCCCATCTCGCCGCGCTGGACGAGATGTCGCGCCGGCACATGATTGCCGACGTCGTGGCGATCATCGGCAGCCAGGACATCGTGTTCGGGGAGATCGACCGGTGAGCGCCCGGGTCGCGAATATCGACGCGCTCGAGCTCGAACCTGGGGAGCACGGCGAAGGCTTCGCGTGGCGCTCCGTGCGCATCGGCAAGCTGCTCGGCGCGAAAGGCCTGGGTTACTCCTACGACGTGGTGCCGCCGGGGAAGCGCGCCTGCCCCTTGCACAGTCATCGCGCCAACGAGGAGATGTTTTTCATCATCGCCGGCACCGGCACTCTGCGCCATGGCGACGAGACGCGGCCGATCCGCGCGGGTGACGTCATCTGCTGCCCGACGGGTGGCACGGAAACCGCGCACCAGATCATCAACGATTCGGACGCCGAGCTGCGGTACCTGTCGGTCAGCACCATGGTCAGTCCGGAGGTATGCGAGTACCCGGATTCGGGAAAGGTGCTCGCCTATGATGGTAAATGGGGACACATGACCCTGGCCTCCGCCGATCTCGACTACTGGGACGGCGAAAGCTGAGCCAATGCTCTCGGACGCATCGCTGCGGAAGATCGATCGCGAGATCGCCAAATACCCGCCCGAGCAGAAGCGTTCGGCGGTGATGTCGGCACTCGCCATCGCCCAGGACGAGAAGGGCTGGCTAGCTTCGGAAACCATGGATTTCATCGCGCACTACCTCGGCATGCCGCCGGTGGCGGTGTACGAGGTGGCGACGTTTTATGCGATGTACAACCTGAAGCCGCTCGGGAGCTACAAGATCACCGTGTGCACCAACCTCCCGTGCGCGCTGCAAGGCGCGACCGAGGCGGCGCTCCATCTCCAGCACAAGCTCGGCGTGAGCTTTGGTGAGACCACGACGGACGGTCTTGTCACCCTGCGCGAAGGCGAATGCATGGGTGCCTGCGGCGATGCCCCGGTGCTGCTGATCAACAACAAGCGGATGTGCAGCTGGATGCATCCCGCCGAGATCGACACCCTGCTCGATGAGTTGCGGGCAACGCCGCAGCCCACCCACGCGGCGCCCGGCGCCGGCGCGGCCGACGACTGATGAACGCTACTGCACAAATGCTGGACTACGGCCCGGACGCCATTCTCATGACCGGGCTCGATGGCGACAATTGGCGCCTGCCTGACTATGAGGCGCGGGGCGGGTACAAGGCATTGCGCAAGATATTGTCGGAAAAGATCACGCCCGCCGCGGTCATCGCCGAAGTCAAGAAATCCGCACTGCGCGGACGGGGCGGGGCGGGCTTTCCCACCGGGTTGAAGTGGAGCTTCATGCCGCAACAGTTCCCGGGTGAGAAATACCTCGTCTGCAATTCGGACGAAGGCGAGCCGGGTACGTTCAAGGACCGGGACATCATGCGCTACAACCCGCACGCCCTGATCGAGGGCATGGCGATCGCAGCGTATGCCATGGGTTGCGCGCGCGGCTACAACTACGTTCACGGCGAGATATGGACCGCCTACGAGCGCATGGAAGAGGCCGTCGACGAAGCGCAGGCGGCCGGACTGCTGGGCAAGAATATTCTCGGAGCCGGCTTCAATTTCGATCTCTACAACCACCACGGCTACGGCGCCTACATTTGTGGCGAAGAGACGGCGCTCCTGGAGTCGCTCGAAGGCAAGAAAGGCCTGCCGCGTTTCAAGCCGCCTTTTCCCGCAAGCTATGGGCTCTACGGCAAGCCGACAACGATCAACAACACCGAGACCTTCGCCGCCGTGCCCTGGATCATCAACCACGGCGGGGATGCATTCCTCAACCTCGGGCGTCCGAACAACGGTGGTACCAAGTTGTTCTCGGTATCCGGGGACGTGGCGCGTCCCGGCAATTTCGAAGTGCGCCTGGGAACGCCGTTCGCGACGCTGCTCGAGATGGCCGGCGGCATGCGCGGGGGGCGCAAGCTCAAGGCCTGCATCCCCGGTGGCTCCTCGATGCCGGTGCTGCCGGGCGAGGTCATGATGGCCACCGACATGGATTACGACTCGATCGCCAAGGCGGGCTCGATGCTCGGCTCGGGCGCCGTCATCATCATGGACGAGACCCGTTGCATGGTGAAATCGCTGCTGCGGCTCTCGTATTTCTATTACGAGGAGTCATGCGGCCAATGCACGCCCTGCCGCGAGGGCACGGGCTGGTTGTGGCGGGTGGTGCACCGGATCGAGCATGGCCAGGGCCGCAACGAAGATCTCGATCTGTTGCTGTCGGTTTCGGACAACATCGCGGGGCGCACCATTTGCGCGCTCGGGGATGCCGCGGCATTGCCGGTGAAAAGCTTCATCAAGCATTTCCGGAGCGAGTTCCAGCATCACATCGATCACAAGCAATGCCTGGTGCCGACCTACAGCTGATGCTCGCGCAACCCTCATGAATCTCGAAATCGACGGCAGGCAGGTCGAAGTGCCCGGCGGCAGCACTGTCATGGATGCTGCGCACAAGCTCGGCATCTATGTGCCGCACTTCTGTTGGCACAAGAAGCTTTCCATCGCCGCCAACTGCCGGATGTGCCTCGTGCAGGTCGAGAAGGCGCCCAAGCCGCTTCCCGCCTGTGCCACGCCGGCCGCCGACGGCATGAAAGTCTGGACCCATTCGGAACAGGCCATCGACGCGCAGAAAGGGGTGATGGAGTTCCTGCTGATCAATCACCCGCTCGACTGCCCCATTTGCGACCAGGGCGGCGAATGCCAGTTGCAGGATCTGGCGGTGGGTTATGGCGCCTCCAACTCGCGCTACACGGAAGCGAAGCGCGTGGTGTTCCACAAGTCTTTCGGGCCCCTCATCGCCGGCGAAGAGATGACCCGCTGCATCCACTGCACGCGATGTGTGCGCTTCGGCGTCGAGATTGCCGGGGTGATGGAGTTGGGCATGCGAGGCCGCGGCGAGCATGCCGAAATCGTGACCTTCCTGGGCGATGCGGTGGCCTCCGAGCTTTCGGGCAACATGATCGACCTGTGCCCGGTCGGCGCACTCACCTCGAAACCATTCCGTTACAAGGCGCGCACCTGGGAGCTCTCGCGGCGCAAATCCATATCGCCGCACGATTCGCTCGGCAGCAATCTCATTGTCCAGGTCACCAAGGACAAGGTGATGCGCGTGCTGCCGCTCGAGAACGAAGCGATCAACGAATGCTGGCTGTCCGACAAGGACCGCTTCGCCTACGAGGGCCTCAATAGTCCGGACCGGTTATCCACGCCGGTAATCCGGCATGACGGCCACTGGCAACCCGTCGATTGGCAGACGGCGCTGGAGTTCACGGTGCGGGGTCTGCGTGCGGCGCTGGAAAAGGCGGGCGGCGAAGGTCTGTCCACCGTGGTCTCGCCTCATTCGACGCTCGAGGAGATGGCCCTGGCGGCCCGCCTCACGCGCGCGCTCGGCTCCGACAACATCGACTTCCGGCTGCGGCAGACGGACTTCCGCGGCGACGCTGCGCGGCCGTGCATACCGTGGCTGGGGATGTCCATCCTCGAGGTTGGCGCACTCGATCGGGCGCTCGTCATCGGCAGTTTCCTGCGCAAGGAGCAGCCACTGCTCGCACACCGCTTGCGGCAGGCGGCGCGCAAGGGGGCGCAGGTTTCGATGCTGCATGCCATCGCCGACGACTGGCTCATGCCCCTGGCGCATTCGCGGGTGGTCGCACCGTCGATGCTTACCAGCGCGCTGGCGGAGATCGTGGTGGCGGCGGCACGGGGCGCGGGCAAGGCCGCGCCGGCAGGACTGGAGGACGTGCAACCCACCGTCGAAGCCGAAGCGATTGCCACCAGCCTCGCCACCGGAGAGCGCAAAGGCATCCTGCTCGGCAGCTTTGCCGAACAGCACGCGGAAGCCTCGCAACTGATGGCGCTCGCGCAATCGCTTGCCGACATCACCGGCGCCAAGCTCTCCTGTCTCACCGAGGCGGCCAACAGCGTCGGCGGTTATGCGGTCGACGCGCTGCCGCGCCGAGGCGGGCGCAACGCGCAGCAGATGTTCGCGCAACCGGGTGCCGCGTATCTCGTGCTGCACGCGGACCCGGCGCTGGACTGCGCCAACCCGGTGGCTGCGCGCGCGGCACTCGACGCTGCGCAATTCGTGGTGATGCTGTCACCGTTCGAACAAGGCAGCGACTATGCCGACGTGATCCTGCCGGTCAGCCCGTTCAGCGAAACCGCCGGTACCTTCGTCAATTGCGAAGGACGCATGCAGGCGTTCCAGGGCACGACCCGCCCGCTCGGTGAGACGCGCCCGGCATGGAAGGTCTTGCGGGTATTGGGCACGATGCTCGACTTGCCCGGCTTCGATTTCGGCACCATCGACGATGTGCGTGCCGCATTGCCTGCCCCGACCGACTTGGCCGCAAGACTCGGCAACAGGACGGATACGGCCATTGTTCGCCCGCCCCAGGCCTCGACGTCCGCACCCACGACCACGGATGCGACCAACGTGTTGTCGCTGGAACGGATTGCCGACATTCCGATTCATTTCGCCGATCCGATCGTACGCCGTGCACCGTCATTGCAAAAAACGCCCGATGCCAGGCCGCCGTCAGCGCGAATGAGTGCCGCCACGCTGGCGCAACTGGGGGCGGCCGTCGACACCCTGGTGCGCATCCGTCAGGGTGGCGGTGAAGCCGTGCTCGCCGCGGTGCTCGATGCGAGCGTTCCGGCCGGTGCGGTGCGGATCGCTGCTGCACACCCGACGACGGCGGGATTGGCTGGACTGTCGGGACCGGTCACCGTGGAGCGGGCAACGTGAATGGTTTCGCCGACTCGGTCGAGCATTGGCTGGGCCCGGCCTGGCCGCTGGTGCTGACCATGGCGAAGATCGTGGCGATTTCCATTCCCCTGATCCTGTCGGTGGCTTACCTGACGCTGGCCGAGCGCAAGGTCATCGGCTGGATGCAGGTGCGCATCGGCCCCAATCGTGTCGGACCGCTGGGTCTGTTGCAACCGTTTGCCGACGTGTTCAAGCTCGTGTTCAAGGAGATCGTGGTTCCCAC